>JBJTUC010000090.1:0-42828 GCA_046080505.1 Planctomycetota bacterium | reverse complement strand
GCTCCACTCACCATCACCCAAGCACCCGCGCGCACTCCCACGCCCGCGGGCTGCGGCATGGCCGCTGCGCGACTGAGCACATTCCCACGCCAGAGGGCTGCGGCATAGCCGTGCCGGGGCTCAGACAGCTCTCGCCTGCTCCCCGGACCTGCGGTCCGCGTTCGCAGGCTCGAGAACTCGCCCAGCAGGGGATGCCTCGTGCGCGCGCGGGCGGTGGCATATCCGGGGAAGAACGGGGGCATACCGCCGAAATCGTTGGTGAAAGCGGGGCATTCATCCTGAAAGTGCACGCAAGCAGTTGCCCGCGGGCGTGGGAGTGCGCGCGGGTGCTTGGGTGATGTTGAGTGGAGCCGAGGGGAGTCGAACCCCTGTGCCGATCCAGATGACAAGCCGCTTCTACGCGTGTATCCGCCCATTCAATCTCGGCTCTCGCTCCGCAAGGCGGCGGCGTGCAGAGAACCTTGGCATGCAAATGTCTCGTTCCCGCAGAGCATGCCAGCCCTTGGCAACCAGCCCGATGTGTGTCGGTCCCCCGCCTCATCGGGCGTCAGACGGGGTGACCGCGCGGACCAATTAGGCCGCGAGTGCGTACTGCGTATTGGCAGACGTGTTGTGCATCATTTTTACGTGGCCTAGATGCTTCCACGACGCGCCACGACAGGCCATGGCTGGCCGGTCGAAGCCAATTCGGCCCCGATTGTCAAAGACGATCGGAGTGTACTCCGTGTTTGGGTGGAATCCACTTGGAGCGAACTTGTACCTACGCTTGTGCTGAATCAACGATCCGTCGTTGGGTCGTTCAAGAACCTATGCAGTTGAGAACCAAGCCAAGTGTGCTCCGAGTTGCCGTGCTGTTGGCGGCTGTGCAGGTCGCAGCGTTTGCGTCGGCGTGTGATGAGTCGCAGGGTGTGGCGGTTGTGCAACCGAAGGAGAGTGAGCCAGTGAAGAGTTCGAGCGCTGTGCCTGCGGGTCGCGTGTATTCGCGGTCGGGCTATGACATCACGCCGCTGTCGAAGGAGCGTGTGAAGGAGTTGGCAAGCGCGTTGGATCCGGAGGCGTTTCGGGTGACGCAGCAATCGGGGACGGAGCGGGCGTTCTGCGGCAACTTGGTGGACAACAAGAAGGATGGCACTTACTGCTGCGTGGTGTGTGGGTTGCCGCTGTTTGCGAGCAACAGCAAGTTCCACTCGGGGACGGGCTGGCCGAGTTTCTTCGCGCCTGTGGACCGCGCGCATGTGGCGGAGCATGCGGACAATTCGCATGGAATGGAGCGTGTGGAGATCAACTGTGCGCGGTGCGGTGCGCACCTTGGTCATGTGTTTGAGGATGGGCCCAAGCCGACGGGACTGAGGTATTGTCTGAACAGTGCCGCACTGAAGTTCTACGAGAAGGGAAGCGAGATGCCGAGCGAGAGCAAGCCAATCAAGACCGAGACCGCGTACTTCGCAGGTGGTTGCTTCTGGGGGATCGAGCACATCTTTCAGCAGGCGCCTGGGGTGATCTCCGCCGAGAGCGGGTACATGCAAGGGCAGACGGACAAGCCGACCTACCGAGAGGTCTGCGATGGCGACACGGGGCACGCAGAGGCGGTGCGAGTGGTGTTTGATCCGACCGTGATCACCTACCGCCAGCTGCTGCAGGGGTTCTTCAAGATGCATGATCCAACGCAGGTGAATCGGCAGGGCCCAGATGCGGGGACGCAGTACCGCAGTGGGGTTTTCTGCGCGACGCCGCAGCAGTTGGAGGAGGCGCGTGCGTATGTGGCTGAACTTGCCGCGAAGAGCGCGTTCCGAAAGCCGATCGCGACGCAGGTGGAGGCGGCCAAGACTTTCTTTCCTGCGGAGGAGTATCACCAGGACTATGTGGACAAGACGGGGCGCTCGTGTCACGTGGGCAATCCGTGGCCTGAGGTGCTTGGCGCCGCTGTGAAGCAGTGACGATGCGGCCGCTCGTGCCACTGGCGATTTCGCTTGCGGCTCTGGCCGCTGCGGATGATCCAAGTGCGTCTGTCGCTGCGCGTTCCGTTGCGGTGGATGTGGCTGCCGTTCGTGATGCCGCGCTTTCGCATGTGGATGCCAAGAGTCTTCGGCAGTTTCATGATCTGCTTGCATCGGAGCCGCATGTGGCTGGAACGCCCGGCGATGCGCGGGAGATTCGCCGCATTGAGTTGGCGTTTCGTGGGATGGGACTTGAGACGGAAGTGTTCGAGTTCTGGCCGCTACTTGCCGTGCCCGTTTCGGCGCGAGTGGAAATCGTGGGCGCGGATGGCGTCGCCGTGCCGCCTGCGGGTGCTCGTCGCGGCGTCTTGCCCGTGATCGAGCGCAATCTTGCGGAGGATCCTGCCGCTGCGCATCCCGACTTGAGTTGGGGTTGGTGCGCGTATGGCGGATCTGGCGATGTCGAGGGTGAGGTGGTGTATGCGAACTATGGACGCGCGGAGGACTTCGCGAAGCTGAAGGAGTGGGGGATTGACCTGAAGGGTCGCATCGTTCTTGCGCGCTATGGAGGGAACTTCCGCGGCTTCAAGGAACGCTTTGCACGCGAGGCGGGTGCTGTTGGCCTTTTGGTGTACATCGATCCTGCCGACAGCGGCTTCACGAAGGGCGAGACCTACCCCGCTGGTCCCTGGGCGAACGAGTCGTGCATTCAGCGAGGGTCGATGCTGTCGCTTGGTTATCCGGGTGATCCGCTGACGCCTGGCTGGACCTCGACGAAGGATGCGAAGCGACTGTCCGAGGCTGATGTTGCGTTCCCCACGCTTCCCGTTCAGCCGATCGGCTACGCGGCTGCTGGGCAGATCATGGCCCGCATGACGGGAGAGCCGATCCGTGACGAGTCGTGGCGGGGTGGGCTGCAGATGGAGTACCGATTGACGGGAGGCAGCGCCTGCCGTGTGCGTATGCAGGTGGAGCAGCGGCGTGAGATCAAGCGCACTGCGAATGTGATCGCGCGGCTGCGTGGTTCGTCGGGCGATGGCGCAACGCTGATCATCGGATGCCATCACGATGCGTGGGGCTTTGGTGCGGCTGACCCGCTTGCAGGAACGATCGTGTTGATGGAGTGTGCGCGTGCGTTTGCGAGTGCTGCCGCTTCGGGGCAGCGACCCGCGTGCGATCTGCTGTTCTGTGCGTGGGGTGCCGAGGAGTTCGGGATCATCGGTTCGACGGAATGGGTGGAAGCGAATGCGTCGCAGCTCGCGACCGCGCGTGCATACATCAATCTTGATATGGCATCGATGGGGATGAACCTCGGAGTGTCCGCATCGCCATCGATCCGTGCTGCCGTTGCAGCAGCGAGCGGGAGTGATGCCGCGAAGATCGGTGCACCCGGAGGCGGGAGCGACCACGTGGGGTTTCTGTTCCACGCGGGCGTTCCATGTGCGTCGATTGGTGCGGGCGGCGCGCCTGGTACCGCGTATCACTCCAACTACGACACGACGGCGTGGTATCGGAAGTCCGTTGGAGAGGACTATGCGAGTGCGGTGCTCGTCAGCAAGGCAACGATTTCGGTGGTGGCATCGTTGTCATCTTCTGGTGCGGCTTGGGAGTCGGCACCCGATGTGGTGCGAGTGGTTTTGGAAGGTTGCGAAAAGTTGCAGCGGGTTGGTGGCGAAACGGGTGCTGGCTCTGGCACGGGCGCTCAAGACCCGCTTGGTGGCGCTCGGGCAGCCGCGGCGGCGCGAGTTGCCGCCTGCTTCGAGGGGTGTCAGCCAAGTTCTGGAGTCGACCGCCAGTTTCTCTGCGCAGAGGGGCTTCCCGGGCGCCCGTGGTTCAAGAATCTGCTGTATGCGACCAACCCCGACAACAGTTATCAGTGCGATGATCTGCCTGGCCTGCGCTGGGCAAAGACACAGGCCGAACTGGATTTGGCAGTCGAACAATTGTGTGCTGCTGCAAAGGGAAGCGGGGGGAAAGGCGTTGGGGGGGCGGTTTCGACGAGTAATACTCGGTAACTCTTGTCATTTTCGTTGAATGGTGCGGTTTTTCACTCTATAGTCCGACAGCCGTTTTTCGCCCTCGAATCAAAGCCTCGAAAGAGATCAACAATGCAACCAACCACCGTTTCGACCGCTCTCTCGCTGACCGCAACCGTTCTGAGTTGTGCTGTGCTTTGTGCTTCAGCTGATGCAGGCGTCACCCCGATCCGCCCGAAGCTGGTTGTTGGAACGGGGCTCGTGTACCCAACTTGGATTGGTCATGCCCCCGGCGATGAGACGAGGCTGTTCGTGCTTGAGAAGGCGGGGCGCATTCGCATCATCCAACTTGGTGCGACGCCGACCCTGCTGTCAACGAACTTTCTGAACATCGATCCGATCGTGACAGGTGGAGCGTCGACGGGCGACGAGCAGGGGCTGCTTGGAATGGCGTTCGATCCTGACTATGCAACCAACGGACAGTTCTATGTGTACTACACGGGATCGGGAACCAACAACCTTGCCCGGTACACCGTTTCGAGCGATCCGAATGTCGCGAATGGCACGGGCGTTGTGATGATGACTTGGTCTGACCCATACACCAACCACAACGGCGGAGATATTCACTTCAAGCCAGGGACCCGCGACCTGTACATGGGCACGGGTGACGGTGGCAGCGCGAATGACCCTGGCAATAATGCGCAGAATCTGTCGAGCCGCTTGGGCAAGATGCATCGCATCACGCCAACCGTGGGTGGCGCTTCGCCTTATTACACGGTGCCAGCCACGAATCCATTCGTAGGTGGTTCGACGACCGCTGACGACACCGTGTGGTCGTACGGACTGCGCAACCCTTGGCGCTGGTGCTTCGACAAGGCCAACGGCGACATGTACATCGCTGATGTTGGTCAGAACGCCGTCGAAGAAGTGGACTACGAGCCCAACGGCACGGCGGGCGGTCGCAACTACGGTTGGCGGTGCACAGAGGGAACTTCTTGCACGGGGTTGTCGGGCTGCACCTGCAACGGCACGGGGTTGACTGTCCCTGTCCGTACCTACGCACATAACACCGCTGGTGGGTACAGCATCACGGGTGGGCGCGTCTACCGCGGCTGTGCGATGCCCGACATGCAGGGCATTTACTTCTATGTGGACTATGGATCGAACAACTCATGGTCGATGAAGATGGTCAATGGAGAGGTGACCGAGTTCATGACTCGGAACGCGGAACTCGCGACCGCAGTCGGTGGTCAGACTGTGAACCAGATTGTGGCGTTTGGCGAAGACGCTCAAGGTGAGCTGTACATGGCTGACCACGGCGGACAGATCTACAAGATCGTTCCGCAGAGCGGAGAAGTGCCCTGCGTGCCGCAGAATCCCTCCGACCTCAACAACGATGGATTGGTGAATGGCGCGGATCTCACCTTGCTGCTGAGCTGTTGGGGCGCGACCTGTGGGGATGTCGACAGCAACGGAAACACCGACGGCGCTGATCTCGCCGCGATGCTCTCTGCTTGGACTGGCTGATCGTTCCCGCTGGCTCGTGCCCCCCGTGATGAGGTGTATCAACTGCCGCTCGGCGGAGCGTTGGGCGCTTTGTGTCGTGACCTGATTTTGATGTTGATGAGCTCCACGCCAAGGGAAAACGCCATCGCGAAGTAGATGGCGCCTTTGGGGATGTGGACCTTGATCCCCTCGAGGAGCAGTCCTGCACCGATCAGGACAAGGAACGCCAGCGCGAGCGTCTTGAGCGTCGGGTGTCGAGTGACGACCTCCGAAACCTTCTTGGCAAAGATGATCATCACGAACACCGCGATAATGATGGCAGCCACCATCACGCTGACGCGATTCGCCATGCCGATGGCCGTGATGACCGAGTCGATGGAGAAGACAATGTCCATCAGGCAGATCTGCACAAGCACGAGACTGAGAACCGCCTTGCTCGCTGATGTGATTTTCTTTGGCGGAGGCCCCTCGACTTGGTGGTGCATTTCGATGACTGCCTTCGCCATCAGGACCAGTCCGCCAAGCCCGAGCACCATGTCGCGAATGCTTGGCGCGATGTCGTGGTTCGCGATGGAGATCGAGAAGATTGGGTCGGTGAGACCTGCAAGCCAAGTGATGCAAAAGAGGAGTGCGATGCGGATGCCCATCGCCATCAGGAGACCAGCCTGACGCGCGAAGTCGCGCTGCGATGGCGGCAGTTTCTCGCACAGGATCGCGATATAGATGACGTTGTCGATCCCGAGCACGATCTCGAGCGCCGCGAGCGCGATGAAGCCAACCGCACTGTCGACCGTGAGCCACTCCATGAGGGTCGTAGACTAGTGGCATGCGATGTTCGTTGAGGTCGTTCACTTGCGCGGTGATTGTTGTGGCTCTTGCCGATCGTGTTGTGGAGGCGCAGTCGCAGCAGCAGGTGATGCCGCCTGCGCCGGTTGCAGTCGAACCGCCGCAGATCGACTTTGGCAAGGTGAAACCGGGGAGCAAGTTGCCGGGGAAGTTCATGCTCCGGAACATGGCGCCGAGCGCTGTGACGGTGAAGTCGGTCACGCCGAGCTGCAAATGCACGGATGTGTCTCTCGCACTCGGCACGGTGATTCCAGCTGGAGGCAGCGTGGAAGTCGCCGCAACGCTTGCAGTCCCCACGACGCCAGGCGAGAAGGATGCAAAGGTGTTCATCGTCTTTGAGGGATTTGGGGCGCCCACGATGGCGATGCTGAAGGCCGATGCCACGCTGCCGATTCGTGCGACGCCTGCGTTCGTGGATGCTCTGAAGGGAACGATGACTGGCGTGGTGCAGGTGAGCAGCGAGGATCAACAGCCGTTTCGCGTGCTGAGTGCGGGAGGCGTGGCCCCGACTTTCGTGAACTTCAATGCCGCGAGCGATGCGCCGCGATCGACTTATGTCTTGCGGTGGAACTTTCCGAATGTTCCCTGCGAGCAGATGCCGCTGTGGTGGGTCGTCGAGACGGACCGCCCCGATTGTCCGCTGATTCCCCTGCGTTTTCGCCATGAGTGCACGGGGATGCGTGCCGACCCTGGCAAGGAGGCGCGTTTCTGGTTCATCCCGGAGCCATTGCTGCTTGCCAACCGTGTTGCACTCGGGTCGTCGGTGGTGGTGCCTGTTGTCATCGAGCATTACAACCCGAAGGCGAAGGGTGCCGTGGTGCGCGCCGACTGGTCGGAGGTGAAGTCGGTGCGGTCGCTGTCGCCCAATCTGGTGGCGACGCTTGAGGGGACAAAGGCTGGCGCCAAGGATGATGTCGAGGTACAGGTTCGTCTCGCTCCCGCGCCATCTGCGCGGGGTGCGATCTACGCGCCTATCGAGATCACGACGGCGACCGGATCGGCAGTCGTGGCGGTATCGATGCAAGTGGTGGAGTCAGCTGCAAACTCGGCAGGGCAGTGAGGAATGGGACTGCCGCGACCGAACTACATTGATGCCGATGAGATGATCGAGTTGTTCGAGCGCGCTGCGGACACGCTGCTGCGCTCACCGCTGCGACGCGGGTCGACCGTGCACTTGCCGCCGCGCGGTCGACTGCTGGCGACTGGAGACATCCACGATTTCCCCGGACATCTTGAGGCAATTGTGCGGCTTGCGGAACTGGATGCGTCGTCCGATCACCATGTCATGCTGCATGAGTTGATCCATGGCGAGAGGTTGGTGGACCGCATGGATATGTCGTATCGGAACTTGGCTGTCGTTGCTCAGTTGGTGGTTGCGTTTCCGCTGCAGGTTCATCCGCTGCTGGCCAACCACGAGTTGGCGCAGTGCCACCGGATGGCGGTCAGCAAGGGCGGTGGCGATCAGGTGGCGATGTTCGATGATGGACTGGAGTATGTGTTCGGTGAACGCGCCGAGGAGGTGGCAACGGCGATCCGTGAGTTCATCCTCGCGCTGCCATTGGTGCTGCGCGCGGACAACGGGTTGTGGTGTGCGCACTCGATTCCCGGCCGCTACGACTTCGATGATGGTGCGTTCGATCGACAGCTTGAGGAGGCGGACTACCGATCGCCCAAGGGGACCGCGTGGACGGTGGTCTGGGGACGAACGCAGGACCCCGATCATGTACGGACGCTGCTCGCGCGGTTGCGTGCGAAGTTGTTTGTCGTCGGACACTGTCTGGTCGAGATGGGGGCGGCGTCTCCGACGGATGGGTTGGTCGTACTCAACAGTGATCACGAGCGTGGCGCAGTTGTGTATATCGCTTTGGATCAGCCGCTTCCAAGCGCGGACGAACTGGTGAAGCAGGCGATTCCACTGGTCCTGCACAGACCGCTGCTATGACTGGTGCGCTTTTGGCGATCGAAAGCAGCCAGCGAACGGTCTCGGTGGCGCTGCGGACTGTGGGGGGCGTTCACAGCGAAGTCGTTACCAATGGTGATCCGCGCGAACGCGATCTGCTGTTGCCCGCGATCGATCGCATCTGCCGTGATGCGGCCGTTGCGCCGCGCGAGATCGGTGCGGTTGCCGTGTCGACTGGTCCAGGGGGATTCACTGGGCTGCGTGTGGCGGTTGCCACGGCGAAGGGACTGTGCGAGTCGCTTGGGATTTCTGCGGTCGATGTGCGGAGTTGTCTGGTGACCGTCGAAGCGCTCCGTGCACAGTGGAGTGTCCATGGGTCGTGTGTGGCGGTTGCCCTTGCAAGCAAGGGCAGTGGATGTTGGATGTCGCTGGTGCGCGCGGAGTCCGATGATTCGATCACTGTGATCGAGGAAGCATGGCGCGACGATGCGCAGTTGCCGCCGCAGGTATGTGCGCTGATTGCGGATGAGCATGCGCCACCGGGGTTGCGTTCATCCGCCGCCGCCGCGGGTGTGGCCGTGATCGAGCCGCTGTTCACGGCGAGGGCATGCCTTGCGGTGGCGGAGCGGCAACTGCGGGCAGGTGAAGTGTGCGACGCAACATCGCTTCGCGTGCGTTATCCACGCGAACCAGAGGCCGTCTTGAACTGGCGCGCCCGATATCCATCGCGTCCCGATGCGCCTGCTGGCGAAGTTCACTGAAGTTCGAGCTTTCGCTGAAGGAGTGGGGTTCAAGCGCCGAAACAAGGCGCGATGGAACACGATGCGAGCATTCATGGGAAGTGTGATCGTCCAGTCCTGCTGGTGGTCGGTGCACTGGAGGTTCCTGCGGATTGGACCGCGTGCAGTGAGTTTGGCGTTGTGCCGCGGCTTGCGCGTAGCGCGGATTTGACGGAGGCGGCGGAGTGGATTGCGTCCCACTGGGCTGACACGGTGGTCGTCGACGCTGCATGCCTTGGAACGCAAGCGCAGGGGACCGCTTGGTTGACAGCGCTTCGCGAGATCCGTCCGCATATTGGCGTGATTTTGGTTGGCAATCCGAGCGCAACCTCTGCGGACGCGACGGGCATGGTGGCGGCGCTGTTTGGTGCGGGGCTCGGTGATTGGCTCGAACGCGATCAGTGGAGTACGGCGTGGTCGTCAGGTCGCGTGGCACGCTGGCTGCTGGAGAGTGTGAAGCGGCGAGGCCGTGATGAGCGTTCGCGTCTGGTGGAGGGCGCGTGTGCGCGTCTGACTCAGGAGCGGCGTGGGTTGGAGGAACGACTCGGCAAGGCGTGCGCGGATCTGTCGAAGGCACGCTCAGACGCGGAGGAGCGTGAAGCGGTGGCTTCGATGCGCAGCGAGTGCAGCGCGATTCTTGCGATGGAAGTGGAACCGGCGCCGATCATCGAGTGGAGTCTTCAGTACTTCATCGCGCGTGTGGGTCCTACAAATGTTTCGCTCTTCGTTCGAGAGGCGGAGCGATTTGTCGTGGGCGGATATGTGCGCGATGATTTGTCGCGGCGGGCCGCGGGCGGCATGCTTGAGCACCTGTCGACTGGTTGGTGCGAGAGCATCGCATCACATCGCGCTGTTGTGCGGATCGCGGATGGGAACGCGGTCGCACCGCGGTGGGTGGAACTGCAGGGCATTCTCCCTGGCCGATCGGTGCTGGCGTTCCCCTGCACCGAAGGTGAACTGGCACAGGCCTCCGCGGTGGTGATCGCCTTCCGCGATGGTCGGCGGCCGTTCGGTCCTGACTTGGAACGGGTTGGCCGCGCGCTCGGCCCGGCTCTTGGCGGTGCCATTGCGCGCGCACGGCGAGTCCTCGGACGCATGCAGCCGCAGTGGCCGCGCGCGCCCAAGGATCAGACCTCGGAGTGAACGGGATCAGGCTTCTGGCGGCGCCGCAAGAATGGAGGCGAGCACTGTGACACCGCCCACCACTCGCGTGCCCTTCTGCACTCGGACTGTGGATGCGTGTGCTGCCGGGATGATGAGTTCGGTCGTCGATCCGAACTTGATCATGCCGAAGCGCGCGGCGCGTTCAAATCGTTGGCCCGGAACCACCGGGCACACGATGCGTCGCGCGATGGCGCCCGACACCTGACGCACACCGAGACGCGTTCCATCTGCCGCTTCGACCACAAGCAGATTCGACTCGTTGACTTTCGCGCTCTCCTCTGAGCGTGCATCGAGGTACCGCCCTGGCGTGTGCATGATCGACACGATGCTGCAGGCGCATGGCATTCGGTTGATGTGCACATCGAGCACGCTGAGGAAGATGCGAACAATCACGGCTGGGCCGTTGGTCGCGGGATGGTGATCGACTGTTTCGACTGCGGAGATCACCCCGTCCGCGGGACTGACGAGGTCGCTGGGGGAATCCGTGGCTGGTCTTCGGAAGAGTGGATCGCGGAAGAACGCGGCAACCGCGAACCAGAGGATGCCCACGATGGCGATGAGCCACCACGATGGTCCGCACAGAAGAATCGCGGCAATGGCAGCGAGTGTGGCGAGCCCCCATTCGCGCATCCCGAAGCGACTGAGGATCATCCGTCGATGGACTTTCCGACGAAGAAGCCGATTCCACCGAAGAGCAGTGTGCCGCCGGCGAGTCCGCCAAGCCAGAGCATCATGTTGTCTCCTGTGATTTCGCCGGCGAGAGCGGATCCACCCGAGGAGCGCGTGCCGACCACGATGAGTGCGGCAACGATGATCGATGCAAGCGCGCCGACCATCAGTCCGATGCCGAGTCCACTCGACGCGCCATCAACGGTCTCTGCGGCAATCATGACCGATGTCGCGCCTCGTGACGCCGAGGTCGCCGCCATTGCAGGCGCCGTTGCATCCGCATCCGCGAACGCTTCACCACCACCCTCATCGCTCGGCGCGAAGAGATCTGTGTCCGCTGAGAGCGATCCGCCACCGTCGAAGGAGTCCGCGCCATCATCGAGCAGTGCAGCGCTGATGCTTGACGCATCGGCATCGGCGGAGTCGTCGAGTCCACTTCGGACAGGCTCGAGTGAGAGGTCATCGCCGGCCATCGAACTGCCGTCCGCGGCGGCAGGTCGTCTTGGCTGCGCACGGGTCGGCGCGACCATCGATCCACTCATGTCATTGAGTGCCATCCCTGATCCCGAATCGCTTGCAGGTGTGGTCGCTGCGGGCGAGGATGGCTTCCCAGTGGAGTCATCGAGTCCCAAGCCAACATCGAGCCCAAGATCGAGCCCAAGATCGAGTCCCCCTGCAGATCCAGACGCCGCAGATCCACCTGCGCTTGTTACTGGAGCGGGCGCAACTGGGCCGGAGTCGTCGAGATCGAGTGCGATGCCGCTGCCCGATCCTCCCGCGCTTGCACTCGTCGGCGGGGGAACTTGGGCGGGTGCGATGCCTGAGTCAGCGAGATCAAGGTCGAGCAGATCCGGCTCGGCGCCCACACCACTGCCGCCTGCGATCGGGGCAGCGGGAGCGGGCTCATCATCGAATTTGAGTTCATCGAGAACAGCGCTGCCTGAGTTCTCGCTGAGGTCGAGGTTCAAATCGAGAGGCTGCGTGGGGGCTGGGTTGTCGTCCTCAAGCGAGAGTTCGATGTTGCCGAGGTCGTCCATGACAAGTTGGTCGATGACCGCCTTCTTGAAGTGGGTCACATCGTGCATCTTGAACTCCTCCAACTGTCCCGAGTCGATCATGGCGCGCAAGTCCGACTCCGACTTCTGGAGTTTCGCTGCAGCCTCGTCGATGGTGTAGAAGAGCTTGGCCATGAAAGCCCGCCGGACCTCGTACGCTACGGGCGAAATGCCTTACGCGCAAGGTGCTGTGCACGCTGCAGATGGCAGGAAAGTGCTTCCAATACGGGTCGAACAGTGGTTCAAGCGGAACGCCCGCGACCTGCCCTGGCGGAGGCGGCGGACTGCATATGGGACTGTCGTGAGCGAGTTCATGTTGCAGCAAACGCAGGTTGTGCGCGTGTGCAACGCGTGGCGGCGATTCTTGCAACGATTCCCGTCTGTGGCGAGCCTCGCGCGGGCTCGTGAGCAGGATGTCCTTGCTGCGTGGGCTGGACTGGGGTACTACCGCCGAGCGCGTCATCTGCACGCCGCTGCGAAAGCGATGGTGGCGCTGCACCGCGGGCATGTCCCGCGGGCGCGCAACGAATTGGAGGCGCTCCCTGGAATCGGTCCATACTGCGCGGGGGCGATCGCATCGATCGCATTCGGAATGCGCGAGGCGATCGTCGATGGGAACGTCGCCCGCGTGATGATGCGCGTGCATGGTCGCGCCGTGGATCTCACGAAGAGCACTGGCAAACGCTGGGTGTGGCAGCGCGCACAGCAGTATGTCGATGCGGCGCGCAATCCAAGTCATGCGAACGAGGGACTCATGGAGTTGGGTGCGACGATCTGCACGCCGCGGCTGCCGCGGTGCGAGCAGTGCCCGTTGAACGCCTCGTGCAGGGCGCAGCGCATGCGAATGCAGCATCGCATTCCCATGGTGCAGCCTGCACCGAAGCGCCTTCGTGTTCACCGCGCCGCGATCCTTGCGGAGTCCGCAGGCTGGATGGCGCAGCGCGTTCTGCCCACGGGTGGCCTCTGGGCTCGCCTGCCGTTCCCGCCGATGGAGGAAAGCGGCCGGCGCCTCTCTGCGTCGATGCTTGCAGCGCGGATAGGTGTCGACAAGAGCGCTCTCGAGCGCTGCGGATCATTCGTGTTTCAAACTTCGCACCGTGAAGTGCACTTTGTGGTGTGGCGTGTGGACGCGGCGGTCGCTCGGCATCTGCGTCACGAGGGGCGCGATGGGTGGTTCTGGCGGCGAGTGCGTTCGGTCACGAATGCGCCATCCACTGGAGCGGTACGCCAGATCCTGCAGTGCGGGGGTAGGCTGCCCCCTTCGAAATGAGCCCGCTCCGCGAGCAATGCAAATCACGCGTTCGCTTCCTGTCTTGTGCCGTTGTGTGCGCATCGCTGGTCGTCGCGCTCGGTTGTCAGCCCAAGGAGAACCCAGTGCTGTCGAATACGAAGTTCGACGGCGAGAAGTATCCGCCGAATGCGCTGTACTCGCCCGAGCAGGAGGCGCAGATGGTGCAAGCCATGCAGGCAACGGCGAAGGGCATGCCCGTGAAGCCGCTGACGAGCGCGCCCGATGCGGTGCGCTGGTCGGATGTGCCTGCAGCCGCGAGCGAGGCGATCGAGCGCGCAGAGATGGGACTGGTCAGCTCGTCGCTCGATGGCGACGCATGGATCTTCGTGATTCGCACGCAGGGCGGTGGTCCCGCAACGCTGACGGTCACGAAGAAGCCTGCGCCCGCGATGTATCTCGCGACGGCGAAAGTCGGCACCTTTGGTGAGCGCGAAGTGGAGGCTGAGCGAGTGGTGCGCGAGTTCCGTATGGCGATGCGCCGATTCGGCGCGCTGAAGCGACCATCCTGACTCGATCCGTTCACGCCGCGAAACTGATCTGCTTCGTCACGCGGGATATTCGCGTCCGCCGTGGGTGCGTTCAAACGCATGCGCGATCTGCAACAGGCGCGAGTCAGCGAAGGCAGGCGCCTGGAGTTGGATGCCGATGGGCAGGCGGGTGCCCGTGCTGTCGTCGAATCCTGCTGGAAGCGAGATGCCACAGATGCCAGCGATGTTGGTGTTCACGGTGTACACATCGCACAGGTACATCGAAAGCGGATCTGTCACGCCGCCGATCGGGAAGGCGGCCGTTGGCGCGGTGGGGCCGAGGATCGCATCGCACTTCGCAAATGCCGCATCGAACTCGTTCTTGATGAGTCGTCGCACCTGCAGCGCGCGGCGGTAGTAGGCGTCGTAGTAGCCAGCACTGAGGACATAGGTGCCGAGCATGATTCGCCGCTGTACTTCTGCGCCGAAACCTTCTGCGCGGCTCGCGGACAAGAGCGCGTTCACATCGGCATGGTTGCCGCTGGCTCGGTGGCCGTAGCGAATGCCATCAAAGCGCGCGAGATTGCTCGACGCCTCCGCGGGTGCGATCACGTAGTAGGTGGAGATACCGACATCCGTGAGCGGGAGATCGACATCGACCAGTTGCGCACCGATCGCTCGGAACGACTCGCTCGCGCGAGCGAGCGCGGCATCCACGGCGGGGCTGTTGCCCTTGCGATACTGCGCTGGAATACCGATGCGAAGCCCCTTCGTTGGCTGTTCGAGTAGAGGCAGTGGATCGTCCACTGCCTCGGGTGCGCAGGTGGAATCAAGCGGGTCGTCGCCTGCCATCACGCGGTAGAGCAGTGCGGCATCCCGAACGCTGTGAGTGATTGGCCCGATCTGGTCGAGGCTGCTGCCGAACGCCACCAGCCCGTGGCGTGAGATGCGTCCGTAACTGGGCTTGAAGCCGACGACGCCGCAAAGTGCAGCAGGCTGTCGGATGGATCCACCCGTGTCCGAGCCGAGTGCAGCCGCGCAGAGGTTTGCGGCGACTGCAGCCGCGCTGCCTCCTGAACTGCCGCCAGGAATGCGATCGGTATCCCATGGATTTCGCACAGTGCCCCACGCGCAGGTTTCGCACGACGATCCCATCGCAAACTCATCCATGTTGGTCTTGCCAACGATGATCGCGCCAGCGCGTTCGAGGCGTTCGACCGCCGTCGCATCGAAGGGCGACCGATACGTCTCGAGCATGCGCGAGGAGCAGGTGGTGCGCCCCACGCGCGTTGCGATGTTGTCCTTGACGGCGATGGGAACGCCCGCGAGTTCGCCGACGGTTCGCCCGGCCGCGATGTCCGCATCGATACGGTCCGCTGCCGCGAGAGCTGTGTCGGCGAGCACCTCATGGAAAGTATTCAGCGCGCGATCCTGGGACGCGATGCGATCGAGCGTGGCCTGTACGACCGCGCGCGCGGTTGTCTCGCGGCGGGCGATCTTGTTGCGCACATCGACGAGATCGCCGTTCATGCCGAGTCTCCGCCAAGCACCTTGGGAACGGCGATGAAATCGCCCTCCGTTTTCGGGGCGTTCGCCAGCAATTCCGCCGTGGAAAGCGTCGTGCCAGGATCGTCGTCGCGCAAGCGGTTCCGCATGGGCAGCGGCTGGGCCATTGGTTCAAGATCCTTTGTGTCGACAGCCTGCAACTGTGCGATGTGTCCGAGAATGGCAACAAGGGAGTCGCGCATGACGGGTAGGCGATCCTCCGCCATGGCGAGGCGCGCGAGTCGTGCCACATGGCGGACATCGTTCACCGTCAGTGACTCGACAGGATTCGACATATCCGCGGAGTCTAGGGGCATCATGCAAAGGGTTCGGCGGAAACGGGGTGGGTGGAATAGCATGATGAGTTCTCTATGGACTCGCCACGACCGACCACTGCAGTCCGACTGACCAGAGCATTTGTGGCGCTCGGTTTTCTCTGCGGTTCAATTGGATTGCTCGTGTACTTCGCGCTCACGCGCCCGCTGCCAGAGTTGGCGGACAGGTCGGGTATCGAGCAGCCTGTCGCGGTGTTTCGCGTGCGTTCCGTCCAAGTGCCGCGACAGTGGATGGGGTACGGCATCGTGCGTGCGTCGGACTCTGCCGATGTTCCCGCGGGCGTGGGAGGCGTTGTCTTGGAAGTCAATCAGGCGATCCGCGAGGGTGTCGCAGTGGAGGCGGGTGCGTTCCTGCTGCAACTGGATGATCAGGACTTTCGCCGCGCGCAGCAGGCGGCCGAGCAACAACTCGCCGCGATCGATGCGCAGATGCAGTCGCTTGCGGTCGAGGAGGCCGCGCTTCGGGATCGGGTTCGGCTTGCGCAAGAGGAGACGGATCTGGTTCGCGCGGATGAGCAGCGCGTCCGCGATGCGGTGCAGTCTGGTGCGGCCGTACAGCGTGAGTTGGACCGTGCGCGTCAGGCGGTGATCGTCGTGGAGCGGGCACTGCTGTTGCTGCGCGAGGCAGCGGATCAGGTCGTTCCACGCCGCGCCGCGCTCCTTGCGCAGGATGAGATGCAGCGGACGATGCGCGACACGGCCAAGAGGAATGTGGAACGCTGCCGCATCACATCGCCCATCGCCGGCTCCGTGCAACGATTTGATCTTGAGGTTGGCGAGAATGTGCTGCCGGGGCAGGTTGTGGCGCGCATCGTTGATCCTCGTCGGCTCGAGATTCCCATTCGTCTTCCATCGTCCGCGCGCGGCTTCGTCGCCGTCGATGATCCCGTGCGATTGGAGACGGTCGGGCAAGTGCCGCGGCGAGTGGGTGCAAGGATTGCACGTATCGAACCAGAGGACAACGCGCTCGAGCGCACCATGGTCGTTCATGTGGATGTGCCGCAGAGCAGTGATGCGATCGGATTGGCGCCCGGGGAGTTTGTGGAAGCCGCGGTGAACGCGGTGGATCCGAAGTCCCATTCGGTCGTACCACGGCGGTCGGTCCGTAGTGACCGTGTCATGGCGCTTCGAGATGGCAGTTTGGTGGGAACGCCCGTCGTGGTGTCGCACTCGTTCGTGGGTCCGATTGCGGGGAGCGGCGTCAGCGACACGGAGTGGGTGGTGTTGCAGGAACCGCTTCCTGATGGTCTCGTGATCTCGCTCGAGGGTGGCCGAAGCGTTGCGCCTGGGACGCGTGTGCGTGCAGTGGACACGGGCGCCGCATCGGCGGCAGCGGTGCAGCCGGCACGGACATCCCTCGACGGCGAGGCAGAGACACGATGATCGGCATCGTTCGTTTCTTCATACGAAACCCGGTGCCGTCGAATCTG
The DNA here is from genome assembly GCA_046080505.1 of Planctomycetota bacterium. GTDB lineage: Bacteria > Planctomycetota > Phycisphaerae > Phycisphaerales > SM1A02 > F1-60-MAGs104. The sequence continues at coordinate 25,928 of JBJTUC010000090.1, read as the reverse complement.
GTCACGATCGGCGTGATCATCGGCGGCATCTTTGCCGCAGGGCACATTCGCCGTGAGTTCTTCCCCGATATCGAGCCCGATATGGCGCGAGTTGTGCTGTCGTTCCCTGGTGCTTCGCCGGCCGAGGTCGAAGAGTCGCTCGCGCGCCGCGTAGAGGATGTCGCGGTCGAAGTCGAAGGTGTCTCGAGGCTTGAAACGGTGATCTTCGAGGGTGGGGGCGCGATCGTCGTGAAGTTTGACGACGGTGTCGATGTCCGCAAGCGGACCGATGATTTGCGCGACCGTGTCGAGGCACTCACGGATCTGCCGCCCGAGGCGGATCGCATTCGTGTGGTGGAGTTCGAGCCAAATCTGCCCGTGATTCAGATCACCGTGGCGGGCGATGTGGATCCGCAGACGCTGAAGCAGACGATTCGGCAAGTTTCCGATGACCTGAAGACCTATTCGGGGATGGGGCAAGTGGTGGTGAGTGGCACGCGCGATGACGAACTGCGTGTCGAGGTGAACTTTGATGAAGCCGTTCGACACGGCATCTCCGTCACGCGCGTTGCCGATTCGATCACAGCCTGGATGCGCGAAGTGCCTGGCGGTACTGTGCGTGGCATCGATGGGGAGGTGAAGGTCCGCACGCTCGGTGTGGAGGAGCGAAGCGATCGAGTTCGTGGGATCGTGGTCAAGGGAAGTGACGAGGGTGCGATCGTGAAGGTGGGCGACATCGCCACTGTGCGCGAGGGTTTCGTGGAGGATGACATCGCCCGCCGTTTCAACGGGCAGCCATCTTCCAACTGCACAGTGTTTCGAAAGTCAGGGCAGGATGCGGTCGATATGGCGCAGTTTGCGCGCGGCTATGTGGCGGCTCGCCGTGGTGAGCCGCTCGATCCGACATTCCAGGAGCGACTTCTTGGATCACCGCGGTTGAAGGGTTATGCGCTCGGCGCGACACGGGGTCCCCCCGGCGTTCAGATTCAGGCACACAACGATCTCGCGCGGCTGATCGAGGGACGGCTCGACTTGCTGACGCGCAATGGACTGCAGGGCGGGATTCTCGTGTTCTTTGTGTTGCTGCTCGGTCTGCATTGGCGCGCCGCATGCTTCGTCACGCTTGGCATCCTGGTTGCGGTGCTCGGCACGGTGCTACTGATGGATGTCTCTGGGGTGTCGCTCAATCTGCTGACAATGTTTGCGCTGCTCATGGCGCTCGGCATGTTGGCTGATGATGCGATCGTGTTTTCGGAGAGCATCGAGACGGAAGCTGCACAGGGCGGCAGCGTGGAGGATGTTGTGGTCCGTGGAGTGGACCGAGTGATGTGGCCGGTGTTCGCAAGCGTGACCACGACCGTGGTCGCGTTCGTGCCTCTGCTGCTTGTGCGCGGGCGGGTCGGGGACATCATCGGTGAGTTGCCGATCGTCGTTTCATTGGCGCTGCTTTGCAGTCTTGCGGAGGCGATCTTCCTGCTGCCAGGGCATATGGCGGGAGGGATTGCGCGTGAGCGCCGAGGCGAGTCGACATGGTTGGATCAGAAACTTCGCTGGTTTGACCGTTGGCGTGAGAGTGTTCTCTGGCCGCGGCTCGAGGGGGGATTTGAGCGTGTCGCTCGCTGGTCGATCGATCGTCGCTATGTCACGGTATCGCTGGGAATCGCCCTCTTCATTGTGTCGGCTGCGTTTGTCGTCGGTGGGCGGTTGCCGTTCACATTTCTGCCGAACGATGATGCGGAAACTGCGGTCGTCGACATCCGCATGCCGCTTGGGGTTCCGGCAAGCTTGACCAAGGAGATCGGCGCGCGTGTGGAACGGGCGGCGCGCGAGCAGCCCGAAGTGCGCGCGATCACATCGATCTACGGAGTCAGACTGAACTACGAGACGGCCGTTGCCGACAACGCAGCGAGCAATCTGGCGCAGATCTTCATCGAACTGGCACCTGTCGAGGACCGTGAGCGCAGGTCGGGAGCAGTGATCGACTCAATCATTCGCGGCGCGGGGCCGCTCAATGAGGTGGAGTCGCTGAATGTGCAGGAGATTTCTGGCGGTCCTTCGGGTGCGGACATCACCTATGAAGTGGCGGGTGAGAATGTTGATGATCTTCGGGAGGTCGTGGAGGGCATCAAGTCCATGCTGATCACCGTCGATGGTGTGATCAGCGTGGCAGACAACGACTTTGATGCACAGCCCGAGTTACAGGTGGAGCCTCACCCCGGAGCGGCGGCGATCGGTCTGTCGGCAGTGGAGATTGCACGCCAAGTTCGGGGTGCGCTGTTTGGCATCGATGCGCACATCTACAGCGACAACCGTGAGGACATCGATGTCCGAGTACGCATGGACAGTGGATTGCGTTCCGCCACGAACTTCGGTGAGCGGCTGTGGATCATCACGCCCACGGGCGCTGCGGTCCCGCTGCAGGAAGTGGCGAAAGTGCGCGAGCGAACATCGCCGAGTTCCATCTCCCGCATCGATCGGCTCCGCACCATTGTGGTAACCGCCGACACTGCTCAGGGCACGCGACCAGAAGGTGTGGTGGAACGCGTCGGTACGGATGTGCGACTGCTCGTGGCGAAGTATCCGAGTGTCGTGATTCGCGAGGGTGGCAGACAAAAGGACCTGAACGAGGCCTTCGCCGCGCTGCCATATGCGGCCGGCGCAGCACTCTTGATGATTTACGCGATTCTCGCATGGCTCTTCGGCAGCTATCTCCAGCCTCTTGGCGTGATGGTCTCGATCCCGTTTGGCATCATTGGCATGGTGTTTGGGCATGTGCTGTTCGGGACGGAACTCACATTCCTCAGCATCATCGGGCTTGTAGCGCTCGCTGGCATCGTGGTGAACAACGCACTTGTGCTGATTGACTTCGTGAATGCGTATGTCGCTGCTGGCAGGGATCTGCATGATGCGCTGATCGCAGCGGGCGCACGCCGCCTCCGAGCCATCCTTCTTACATCCGTCACAACCATCTTCGGTCTTGGGCCACTCATCCTCGAGCCATCGTTCCAGGCGAAGTTCCTTGCGCCGATGGCCATCACGATTGCAGGTGGTCTTACGAGTGCGACTGCGTTGACACTGCTGCTGCTGCCCGCCGTCATCCTCATTATCGATGATGGGAAGCGGCTGGTGGGCCTAAAGACGGCGCGTTCATCTGGGGCGTCGACAGGTGAAGTGCAACCGCCGACTGAGGCACTCGATCATGGCCCGACGACCTAAGCGAAGTGGACTTGTGGCGGGGATCGATCTTGGCGGCACCAAGGTCACCTTCGGTGTCGTGAATGAGAATGGCAAGATTCTCGCGATGGACAAGCGCAAGACCAAGGCGACGACTGGCATGGAGAGTGTGCTCGACCGTGTGGTGGAGGGTCTTGAGCGCGCTTGCAAGGAGGCGGGGAGCGAACTTGGGGATCTTGATGCGGTGGGCATCGGTGCGCCGAGCGCCGTGGACTTCGATGAGGGAGTGGTCATTCATGCGGGCAATCTCGGCTGGAAAAATGTTCCGCTTCGTGCGCTGCTGGAGGATCGTCTCGATCTTCCCGTGCTCGTTGACAACGATGTGAATGTCGCCGCGTGGGGCGAGTTCACCACGGGTGCTGCGCGTGGCTGGTCCGATGCGCTCGGCGTGTGGGTTGGAACGGGTATCGGCAGCGGTCTCATTTTCGGCGGCAAGGTTTGGCGCGGCGCGTTCCACACGGCGGGTGAGTTGGGGCAGATGGTGCTGCAGCCGAGGGGCGGTCTTGGGCGACGCACCGTCGAAGAGCACTGCAGCCGACTAGCCATGATCCGCTCTATGGAGACATTGATCGGTAGTCACCCGCAGAGCCGTATGCGAACGGCGCTGTCACGCACCCAGGAGGATGGTCCCGTCGGCAGTTCGACGATCGCGGATGCTTATCGCGCGGGCGACGAACTTGTGCTGCGCGTGGTCGATGACGCGGCTGATCTGCTTGGGCTCGCTATCGCGAACGCCGTGACGCTGTTGTCCGTCCGTGGCGTGGTGCTTGGCGGTGGCGTGACCGATGCTCTCGGCAAACCGTTCGTGGAGCGTGTTCGCGAGTCGTTCGAGTGGCATGTCTTTCCTGCGACGCTTCGGAAGTGCCGCGTGGTCGCGGCGGAACTCGGTGATTCAGCCGGGATCGTGGGTGCTGCCGCGCTCGCTCGCGCGCACATCGTGGGTGGGGGATGATCGTGGTGGTCAGGCGTCGACAAGCAGGTGTCGATCCGCTTTCGAAAGGGTGAATGACGTTCCCGCGGTTTCGCGCGCAAGACGCTCGGCGAGTCTCGGTAGATATCCGCGCTCGCTGATGGTGTGACCGCTCAGGAGCAGCGAGCATCCCTGGCGCACCGCGGCGAGTTGTTCGTGATGTCGCGCTTCGCCGGTGAAGAACAGTGTGGCGCCCGCCTCGAGCGCGCTTCGCATCAGCCCCATGCCCGCCCCCGCGCAGACGGCGACCACTTCATGCCGGTGACTTTCGCTGCCTCGAACGAGCGCTGCTTCGAGTCGGCGTGCGGGCAAATGGCGGCGCAGGCGCTGCGCGATCTCCGCGGTTGTCTGCGGTTCGCTGAGGTGCACTGCACGCCCTTGACCTTGAAAGGCGTTGGGCTGTTCGGCTAGCGCGTGGACTTCGATGGCTGGTGTCTCGTAGGGATGGGCTGAACGAGCCGCTTCGAGCGCGGCGGGCAGCGCCTTTGTGCCGCACACCATCTCGAGGCGAAGTTCTGGAACGCGTTCGAGCTTTCCGCGCCGTCCGACTCGCGGTCGTGTGGATGCGCTGCCGAAGAACGTGCCTTCCACGGCGGTCGTGGTTGAGCACTGCGAATACGCGCCGATACGTCCCGCGCCTGCGATCGCCATGGCGCCGCGGATGCGTTCCACCGCATCGCTGGGGGTAAACACGACGATCTTGAACGCCTCATGCCCCGAAAGGGAACTGCTTGGCTGCAGCGGACGGATGAGTCCATCGCCGATGCCCTCGATCAGCCAATCGTTGATGCCGCCCGACACCGCATCGAGCGCGGTGTGGGGCGAGAGCAGTGCGATCCCCTTCAGCAGTAGCGCCGCGACAGCCCCTGTCGCGGGATCCTGCCGCACGAGGCGCTTGATCGGGTCGAAGAGGGGAGGGTGGTACGCGACGACCGCATGAACCCCCAGATCGATCGCTTCCGCTGCGACCTGCTCGGTGAGGTCGATCGTCAGCAGGACGCGTTCACACCGAGAATTGGCGTCGCCCGCAAGGAGGCCAACGTTGTCCCAATCTGCGGCGAGCGATGGCGGGGCGACTTGCGCGAGTGCGCGGGCGAGGTCTCCGACGCTGCGGGCCTTCCTTGGCATGTCGAAACGGTACCCGCCGTCAGGATTTCATGCATTCTGAAATGGAAAGCGCGCGTGGGAAACCTAGACTGGGTGTACATGGTTCACGGCACGCAGGCGGGTTCGGTTCCCGAACAGTCCAAGCGATCGGAAGGTTCCAGTTCGAGCGATGCGGGGTTGCGCAAGCATTTCGTGCTCGACACGAATGTGTTGCTTCACAATCCGCAGTCGCTGTTCAAGTTCGAGGAGCATGAGGTGGTGATTCCACTCGCGGTGCTCGAGGAACTGGACACCTTCAAGAAGAACAACGACGAGAAGGGGCGGAACGCGCGGCAGGTGATCCGATCGCTTGATCGGCTGCGTGGCATAGGGCATCTTTTTGATGGTGTCGTCTGGAATGAGCAGGGTGGTTCAGTGAGGGTGGTGCGGCTGAAGCCCGCCGAGTCGTTCGACCTCGATCTTGCCATCGCCGACAATCGCATCATCGCTGTCGCCCATGCGTTGAATGCGTCGGGACTGCGCACCATCTTTGTATCGAAGGACATCAACGCACGCGTGAAGTGCGATGCGATTGGCGTCACGGCGGAAGATTTCGAGGCGGACCGTGTGGATGCCGACTGGCTCGATACGGGGTTCTTCACCAGTCGTGTGCCGCGCGATCTGATTGACGATCTGTATTCGGAGCGGCAGTTGCCCGTCAGTCGCCTCGAGGCAGTGCCCAATGCGATTCCGATCGTGGAGGGAGAGCCACAGGGCATCTTGCCAAACCACTTCATTTCGTTGATCGATGAGAGCGACCCTTCGCATACGGGGCTGGCACGGCGGCTCGGCGATACGGGGCATCTGATCCCTGTCACTGGTCCGCGCAAGCCGATCTACGGCGTGATCGCACGCAATGTGCAGCAGACGATGGCACTCGATCTGCTGCTTGATGACGAGGTGAAGTTGGTCACGCTGATCGGGCCTGCGGGCACGGGCAAGACGCTGATGGCGATCGCGTCTGGCATGCACAAGGTGTTCAAGGAAGAGCGTTTCGACAAGTTGCTCGTCGCTCGCCCCATCATGCCGCTCGGTCGCGACATCGGCTACTTGCCGGGTGACAAGGATGAAAAGTTGTCGATGTGGATGCAGCCGATCTTCGACAACATCGCCTATCTGCTCTCCACACGCGGCGGGCATACGAGTGGCGAGCCCGATAGCAAGTCGACGGAGCAGCGGATTGATCAGTTGGTGGCATCGCGCAAACTGGTGTTGGAGCCGATCACCTACATCCGCGGACGAAGTATCCCGCACCAATTCATCATCGTGGATGAGGCGCAGAACCTCTCCCCGCACGAGGTGAAGACGATCGTGTCACGCGTTGGCGATGGAACGAAGATCGTGCTGTGCGGCGACATCGGGCAGATCGACAACCCCTACCTCGACGCCTCCAGCAATGGTCTTTCGCATCTCATCGAGCGCATGAAGGGTCATCGGATCGCAGGCCATGTCACGCTCTCCAAGACGGAGCGCAGCGAGCTCGCCAGCATCGCCGCCGAAATGCTCTGAGTCGTTGTCGACTGGTCTTTCAAGTGCGTTCATGAACACCTGCGTCTTTGCGATGCACTCAAGGTGCTCATCCGCCGCGATGCTGTCCGCCACGATGCCGCAGCCCGCGTGGTAGTCGATGTCCCAGCGGTCGCCTGCGTCGCGCGTCAGTCGTGCCGTACGGATCGCCACCGAGAAGTGCGAACTCCCACAGCGGCTCGCCATGCCGATCGCTCCGCAGTACGCGCTGCGTGGGCCAGCCTCAAGCGCATCGATCACCTGCATGGCGCGCACTTTCGGCGCACCCGTCACCGACCCCGGCGGGAAGCACGCGGCAAAGGTGGCTGAGAGCGGCAGGTGCTCGGGCAGCGTTCCCGATACTTCCGCCACGGATTGCAACACCGTGGCGTGATGCTCGATCGTGCGCTGCTCGGAGACGCTCACCGATCCGATCTCGCAGATGCGGCCAAGGTCGTTGCGCATGAGGTCGACGATCATGTGCAGTTCCGCAGCATCTTTGGTGCTCGCGCGCAGTTTCTCGGGATCCTGCCCTGCTGGGCGGGTGCCCTTCATCGGTCGCGTCGAGATGCAGCGGGATGGGCCGTGAATGGAGAGGAAGAGTTCGGGGCTCAGTGACAGCAGTGAAGTGTGAGCGTCGAGTTCAAGGAACGCGCCGTGGCGAGGAGTTGCCGTCGTGAGTGCGTGCAGCGCGAGCGCGCGTGGCGAGCCCGCGATTCCCGCGCGGAAACTACGGGTGATGTTCGCCTGAAAAATGTCGCCTGCGAGGATGAGTTCACGGGTGCGTTCGACCATGGTCTCAAAGGTCGCGCGCCCTGAGGCACTGTCTCGGTCGAGCGGCCGACGCAGCTCGAATCGCGGTGGCTGCAGAGCGGTGGACGCGTCGATCCAGTCTTCGGGTCCATCGCCAACCGCCTCGCCGACATCGAACCACCGGCCCGTGGTGTGGCAGTGCACCGCGGCGCGCGGAACATCGCAGAGCACCGCATCGGGCCAGAGTGGCCCCGCCGAGAGTGATCCCGCCCCATCGCGCAGTCGCGCGGAGGGTTCAAACATGGCGCCGCACTCATAGCCAACGAATCCGATCCAACCGCCCGCGAATGGCAAGGTGATCTCTCCGCATCGAATCGGTTCGCAGCTTGCGCCAACTTGGTCAAGTGCGGCTTCGAGGTGTGCGCGTCCATGCTGCTGCCGATTCACGCGAACGCAAGCTCGGCGTGGGGCGAACACACTGAATCGCGAGTGACGAGTGGGCGGGCCGCCGCTCACGAGCGACAGCAGTGGCAGATCTGTTCTCCAGAAACGCATGACGCGCAGTGGGGAGCAGTTCCACATCAGCGGGCGAACAAGATGCGGGTTCCGCATCCCCGCATGGTAGGTGCAGTTGCAGGGATTTCTCGCATTCCGATGCGCTCTTCGGATTGTGAGCGATCCTTCGCTAGACTTCGGAACTTCGCCGGAAACCAGACATGCCAACGATGACCACTCGACGCACGAAACCCTCCCGCACGAAAGCCTCCCGCACGAAAGCCTCGCGCAAGAGCGGGACGAAGAAGACGAGAACAGCCGCAGGTGCGCGCGGTCGCGTGACAAAGCGCGTGTACTACTTCGGTGCGTCCAAAACCGAGGGGAGTATGGACCAGAAGATGTTGCTCGGCGGCAAGGGAGCAAACCTTGCGGACATGACATCGATCGGTCTGCCAGTACCGCCTGGATTCACCATCACGACGGAGACCTGCGCTGAGTATTCGCGCAGCGGAAATCGTCTGCCGAGTGGACTCATGGATGAGGTTCGCCGCAACATCAGCCTGCTCGAGCGTGAACTTGGCAAGAAGTTTGGTGATCGTCGCAATCCGCTCTTGGTGTCCGTGCGTTCGGGCGCCGCAGTGAGCATGCCGGGCATGATGGACACAGTGCTGAATCTTGGTCTGACGGATGAGGTGGTCGCAGGGCTCGCGGCCACGACGGGCAATCCGCGTTTCGCTTACGACGCGTATCGGCGTCTCATCAACATGTTTGGTGATGTCGTCATGGGCGTTGATCACCATCACTTTGAACATGCGTTCAATGCCGTCAAGTCTCGTTACGGTGTGACGGAAGACACGGCAGTGCCGGAGGACGGACTGAAGGAGCTCTGCATTGCGTATCAGTCGGTGTATCGGCAGCATGTGGGTGAGCCGTTCCCCCAGGATCCGCTGCGGCAACTTGAGCAGGCCGTGCAGGCCGTGTTCCGTAGTTGGAACGGTGATCGCGCCGTCGCCTACCGCCGCATCAATGAGATCAAGGGATTGGTCGGCACGGCGGTGAATGTGCAGGCGATGGCATATGGCAACATGGGCGACGATTCGGGAACGGGAGTCGCGTTCACTCGTGACCCCTCCACGGGCGAGAATGTTTTCTACGGCGAGTTCCTCGTGAATGCACAGGGCGAGGATGTGGTAGCTGGCATTCGAACGCCGCGCCCGATCAGCGAGATGGAGGCGTGGAACGCAAAGGTGTGGAAACAGTTGCTTGCCGTGCGCAAGAAGTTGGAGCGCCACTACCGCGACATGCAGGACATCGAGTTCACGGTGGAGCGCGGTCGCCTCTTCATGTTGCAGACACGCACGGGGAAGCGAAATGGTGTGGCGTCAGTGCGGACCGCGGTTGAGATGGTGAAGGAGCGGCTGATCGATGAACGCACCGCACTCAAGAGGATTCCAGCTGGCGATCTCGTGCAGTTGCTGCTTCCATACTTCTCCGAGCAGGACAAGCGCGGCGCTGAGGTGCTGACGCGCGGCATTGCGGCGAGCCCTGGAGCCGCGTCCGGCAAGCTGGCGTTCACGGCATCGGAGGCGGTCGATCGCACAAATGCGGGCGAGTCGGTGCTGCTGATTCGCCGAGAAACTTCTCCCGAGGATGTGGCGGGCATGCACAAGGCCGTCGGCATCCTGACTTCGACGGGAGGCAAGACGAGCCACGCGGCGGTGGTCGCTGTGGGTTGGGGCAAGTGCTGCGTGGTCGGCGCTGGAGAGTTGTCGATCGATGCGGAAGCGGGGACTGTGACGATCCATGGGCGAACCTTCGGACGATCCGACATGCTGTCGATTGACGGCTCCACGGGCGAGGTGATGGTTGGCGCTCTCCCGCGCACCGTTCCGCAGTCGATCTCAGGAGACTTTGCGCAGGTGATGAAGTGGTCGCAGAAGTACGCGACTATGGGCGTGCGAGCGAATGCCGATACGCCCGCTGATGCGCGTCGTGCGCGCGAGTTCGGGGCGATCGGTATCGGGCTGTGCCGCACCGAGCACATGTTCTTCGAAGCGGATCGCATTCAGGCCGTGCGCCAGATGATCCTTTCAGAACGCCTGAGTGATCGCGAGACCGCTCTTGCACGACTCCTTCCGTTCCAGCGCGCGGACTTCGTCGGCATCTTTACCGCGATGGAAGGACTGCCTGTCACCGTGCGACTTCTCGACCCGCCCCTGCATGAGTTCGTCCCTCACGAGGAAGCGGCGCAGCAGGCGCTTGCGGCTGCGGCGGGCGTCACGCTTGCCGATGTGCAGCGACGCGTGGCGCAACTGCATGAGGCGAATCCGATGCTCGGTCATCGTGGGTGTCGCCTCGCCGTGACCTATCCAGAGATTCTCGTGATGCAGGTGCGAGCGATTGTCGAGGCGGCAGCGGATTGCCATGCCGAGGGAATCGATGCGCGCCCCGAGATCATGATTCCGCTCGTCGGCACGCGCCGTGAGCTGGCGATTCTTCGTGAACTGACCGAACGGACGGTGACTGAGGTGCTTTCGCAGCGCAACCTACGAAAGCTGCAGATTCCTATCGGCACCATGATCGAGATTCCGCGCGCAGCGGTGACGGCCGATGAGATCGCCGAGGTCGCGGAGTTCTTCTCTTTCGGCACGAATGATCTCACGCAGATGACTTTCGGTTTCAGCCGCGACGACATTGGGTCGTTTATGCCTTCGTATCTTGAGAAAGGCATCGTGGACAAGGATCCATTCCAGTCGATCGATGTCGATGGCGTGGGATCGCTCGTATCGATGGCCTGCGCGAAGGGGCGCGCCAAGCGTGCGAAGCTGAAGCTCGGTGTGTGCGGCGAGCATGGAGGCGATCCCGCATCGATCCGTTTCTTCCAGAAGTGTGGACTCGACTATGTGTCGTGTTCTCCCTTCCGCGTTCCTGTGGCACGGCTCTCCGCGGCACAGGCGGCGCTCGGTTGAACGCGGCTCTGTGGGATGCCGCATCAATCGTCGTGCGTCTCGCGTCGGTCGCCGCCGCAGGGATCGGAACGGTCGGATGCTCTGAACCCCGCACGATTCGTGCGCCGTTCGCGACGGTCGCGCCAGTCATCGACGGTCGCGGTGATGACGCAGTTTGGCAAAGAGCCGTTTGGAGCGCAGAGTTTTTGGATATCGAAGGCCCTTCGCGCGCGGTGCCAACGCAGCGCACGCGGGTGAAGATGGCATGGAGCGATGCTGCGCTCTTCATCCTGGCGGACTTGGAGGAGACCGATCTGTGGGCGACGCTGCGTACGCACGACGAGATTGTCTTTCACGACAATGACTTTGAGGTGTTCATCGATCCCGATGGTGATGGCTGCGAGTACTACGAGATCGAAGTGAATGCCTACGGGACGGTGTTCGATCTCTATCTGCCCAAGTCGTACCGAGCCGGTGGGATTGCCAACCATGGATGGACCGCGCGCGGGATGCAGTTGGCGATCGCACTCGATGGCACATTGAACGACAACCGTGACCGAGATCAACGGTGGACGGTCGAGATGGCGCTGCCATGGTCGGTCTTTGAGCCGGTGAGCGTGGATGGGGCTGGTGCCACTGTCATCACCCGCCAGCGCTGCGAGCGCCCACCCAAGAGGGGGGACGCTTGGCGCATCAACTTCTCGCGCGTGCAGTGGCAACTGGAGCGTGTCGGCACGGGCTACCGCAAGGTGTCGGGGCGCGCGGAAGACAACTGGGTCTGGACGCCGCAGTGGATGGTCGATATGCATGTTCCACAGTGGTGGGGGCGCGTGGTGTTTGATGCGTCCGTTGGGACTCGATAGTCCGAGCGCAGTAGCCTGCGCGACATGCCGAGCATCTTCACGCGAATCATTCGCCACGAGATTCCAGCGCACTTTGTTCTGGAGGAGCCGCATGTTGTGGCATTCCTCGATATCGCGCCGCTTTCGCGCGGGCATGTGCTGGTCGTTCCTGTGGAGGAGAAGGAGTTCCTCCATCAGTTGAGCCCTGCTTCGGCGGAAGCGTTGGGTCGCGCTTTGCAGCGCGTGGCCTGCGCGGTGGTCGAAGCAACGCAAACGCCCGACTACAACATTCTGCAGAACAACGGTGCGGCTGCGCACCAAGCCGTACCCCATGTGCACTTCCATGTCATTCCCCGGCAGACGAGTGGCGCAGGGCTTGGTATTCAGTGGTGTGCAGGTGGACTCGACGCGGCAGATGCCGCGGCGCTCGTTGCGGCCATTCGTCAGCGACTGAGCATGTGAGATCGATGATGCGACCAATCGATGCGTGGCCCGATGTACTCGAGACGGTCTGTGGGTCGAATGAGCACTTCACTCGTGTCCAGGTGATCCGAAGCACTGGGTCCACCCAAGACATCGCGCGCGATGCGGAAGTGGGCTGCGTGATCGTTGCGGGCAGGCAGACTGCGGGTCGAGGTCGGCAGGGGAGAGCATGGGTTGACACAGGTGATGATGGGCTTGCGGTCAGTTTCACTGCGCCGCACGAGGCACCTGCCTGGGTTTCGCTGGCGGTCGCCTTAGCCGCTGCGGAGGCGAGCGAGCATGTCTGCATCGACACATGCGGCGCCGCGCCGATCGTTCAGCTGAAGTTTCCGAACGACCTCGTGGTTGCGGGGCGCAAGTTGGGCGGCATCTTGGTGGAACGCACCGGCGGCAAGACCATCATCGGTGTTGGGATCAACTGTGCGCAGCGGGTGTTTCCCGCGGCGCTGATGCAGCGAGCAACGAGTCTCTCGATGCAGGGTTTTGTGGTGGATCGCTGCGATCTTGCGTGTCGTCTGATCGCGTGCGTTGATCAGTGGCTGCATGCGGATGCGGAGCGTGTGGCAAGCAACTTTCGGCGGCGCGATGCGCTTCGCGGACAGGTGATGCGCTTCGTGACGGCGGGTGGGATGGTCGAGGGACTAGTGATCGATGTCGATCCGATGCGTGGCATCGTGGTGCGAACCAGTCGGGGCGATCAAGTGCTGCCACCCGAGCAGACCAGCGTTTTTGTCGAAGAAGATCGCCACGGGAGCGTGCTCAACCCCTGAATGTGGCAGGAAAGCGCTCCGATGATTGAGGACGCTGCCGCAAATGACCGATGCATGCGTATTCTGATTTGCCCGATGCGCTTGTTCGCCATGAACACTCTCGCCTTCCCGCTCACGCTGTGCGCGGCGACATCCGCTCACGCGCAGCGAGATGCTCCGATGCAGCAGAATCACTCGACGCGCGATGTGGACACGTCGATGAACTATCCGGCGGAGCAGCGAGTCGCGGACCGCGGTGGACTGAGTACTTCGCCTCGCCAGATGCCGATGGAGTTGGCGGAGCCACAAGGATTTGATCGGCTCTACGAAGTGCCGGGCAAGTCTGGGATGTTCTATCGAGCCAACGGCGCACTGTTTCTTGTGTTTGAGCGTGGCACCTACGCGCAGGTTCAGGACAAGCAGAAGCGCATTTGGACGATTGCGACTGTTCCGCCAGGCGGGCAGTACTACATCGGTAAGCCGGATTGGTCTTCAATCCGTCGCATCGGCGCGCTGCCTGCAGGCAGTGTTGGGGTTCATAAGGACGCTCGACTTGAACGCAGCCAAAATGCGGGTGAGCCAACGCAAGTCGATGTGCGGGAGGTGGATCTTCGTGTGGACGCGCGTGTGAATACGGAAGTCGTTCCTGCGCGTGCGGGTGCGGCGCTCAGCAAGTCTGGCAGCGACTCGGCGGCTGCCGGCATGTCCGAACCGCGACTCCCCACGAGGCCAAGTGTGTCCGCGCCAATCGAAGTCTCTGCGACGCAGCCAGTGACAGTGGCAACTGAAGACGAGGCGGAGCGTGCGTTCAAAAGCAAGGCGCCCGACGCGGCGGCATGGGCTCGAACGCTGCCGCAGGGGGTTGATCGTTCCTTCCTGATTGAGCGTGGTGATGATGTGCAGCCGCGTATCGCGGCGGACTTTCTTTACCGCCAGCGCAGGCTTGGCGCCATGTTCGGGCGGGCGTTGGAGTCCGAGGGCTCGTGATGCATGCGCGCGCGCTGCGCGCAGGTCCAGCGCTTCTGTCGATCGCGCTGGCACTCTGCGAATCGGAGTTTGCGCGCTCGCAGGATGTGGTCACACAGCAAAGCACGCACTTCCCGCAGACCCAGCGGATTGTCGCGCGCGAGACACAGCCCGTGGCGGTGCGCGGCGGCGTTCTGATGGTGCCAGTTGCACTGCAGAATGAAAGCGGATCCTGGCCTGCTGCGGTGGCGATTCGCATGGCAGACGGAAGAACGATCGAAGGACGCACGGCGAGCATCGAGCCGCGTGTGGGCTCAAGTACAGGTTGGACTGCGATCCGAAACGGCGCGGGAACGACTGCGCCGCAGAACGGCAAGCCCGTGGTCCTGCTTGCGCCGATGCCCGGTGACGGCGACGGACCGCTTTGGATCGGTGATCAGCGGCTCGATCCCTTCTGGCTTGATGCGTGGCGCGCACCGGAGCGTGCCGCCGATGAGTGGTTGCTTCGCGCGGAGGACCTACCGGACGGATCGCTGGCCGATCAGCACTTCCGAACGGCACTGGTGGCGCAGTGGTATGGCAGCGAAGTGCCCGAGTGGGTCGGTGGGGATGTGGACCACTTGTATGCGCGGGCGATTGCAGGACTGTGGTCAGCTGCCATCGCGCGACTTCATGAGAATGAGGCGCAACTTGCGGAATGCGTGGTCGCTTCGGTGGGCGGTCGCTGCCACGGAGCGCTCGACGGTGAAAGCGTGACGCTCGGTGCATGGGAGACTCGCGCCGGCTTGCTGGATGAGTTGCTTCGAACATTGCTCGATCCAAGGGCAAATGGACTGGTGTTGGCGGAGGGTGCGCGGCTCTGGCTCGATGCGCGAGCGGAACCGCTTTGCTGGCTTGAGCATGATGATGGAGAGCGCGTTCATGTCTCCGTCGCGAATCCCCGTAGTGAGCCGCTGACTGTTGCGTTTCGATGGCCCAACATTCGGACGCCATCGCTTGAGGGAGAAGTTGCGCCAGAGTCGTTCCAGTCATTCGCGGTTCCGCGCGAGCGGGTGGAGACCGAGCAGTTGGCGCTGATTGATCCAAAGTTGCGTGAGGCGATTGAGGCGCATGGGCTCGCGGCACTCTTGCCACCTGGCGAGCGCACGGAAGCGTCCGGCGCACGAGCGTCGATGGAGCAGCAGGTTCGGAGTATGCCTGTTCTTCTTGTCGACTGTGCGCAGACCACGGCATTGCTGCCCGTTGGATTCGGCAGAGTTGCTGTGCGTCCACCGAGCATCGACTTTGGTGTGTTTCTGCCTGCCGTCACGCTCGACGAGATTCGTTCAGGTGCATCCGCGCCGCTGCCAACGGAGTGGATCACATCCGCTGTGTTGCGACGGCGACCAAGTGGTTGGGAGCTTCTGATCGAGGCGCGCTTCGATCCCGCCGCGGTCGTTCAATCGGATCGAATCACCGTGACGGTTGAGAGCGACACGGTTCGTTCGCTGACATGTTCGCGTGATGGTGGCACTCGGGCAACTGGTGGCGACTATGGCGAGGAGATCGGTATCCACCAATCGGCGGATCGTTGGCGCGTTCGAGTCCCTCTGCCGATGACGTGGCTTTCATGCGGTGGTGGGGCACCTGCAAAGATCGGGCTCGCCATGGAACGCACGCTTGAGTGTCAAGGCAGCGCCATTCCTCTTCGGGCGCGCCGCCAGTTTGCCGGCGTTTCGCCCCCGTGGGTGCGCCCTGTGGCGAGGCGTATCCCTCTGGACCTCTCGAGTTGGGACCTGACGAGCGTTACACTTGCGCCATGAATCGTGCCAAAGGCGCCAAGGTCGGGGCCTCAGCAGTGGCGGCGAATGATTCGCCGAAGCCGCGTGCTCGGGTCATCGCGCTCCTCAATCAGAAGGGTGGTGTGGGAAAGACCACATCGACCGCAAATCTCGGCGCGGCATTCGCGCTTGATGGCTTGCGAACCCTTGTCGTCGACCTCGATCCGCAGTCGAACCTCTCGCTGCATTTCGGACATGAGCCCGCACCCGATCAGCCGACAGTTCGCGATCTGTTTATGGACGCGAACGCTCCTGCTCGTTCACTCGTGCATGAGGCGCGTTCCAATCTTTGGTTCATTCCGAGCGATACCGAACTGGCGCTCGTGGAGGGTGAGCTCGCACTGCAGCCCGACATGCAACACCTGCTGTCAAAGCGGCTGGAAGAGGTCATTGATTCGTTCGATGTGATTCTGCTCGATTGCCCGCCGAGCCTCGGCGTGTTGACGGTGAATGCGCTGACGTTCGCGGATGAGGTGGTCGTGCCGATGCAGGCGCAGTACTTGGCTCTGCGTGGACTCGAGAAGTTGCTTGAGACCGTGCTGCTCGTGCAGCGTGCGTTGAACCCGCGTTTGCAAGTGGCTGGCGTGCTGCTGTGCATGCATGAGTCGCAGTCAAGTCACGGGCGCGCGGTAGTCGAGGAAATGGACGGTTACTTCGAACGCTTCCGTGCGAGCGGACTGCCGTGGAAGGATGCGCGTGTGCTGCGCCCGGCCGTGCGTCGCAACATCAAGTTGGCTGAGGCACCGAGCTTCGGCAAGACCATCTTTGATTACGCGCCGCAGTGCGCGGGTGCGGCGGATTACAAGGCGCTTGCGGGCGCGCTGCGTGCGCGTTGGCCATCCGCGACCGAGGCGATCGCAGTCGCTGCGGTTCCGGCTGCGTGATCGTGCGCGCGGTCCGATGATGACCCGCACCACTGAGCTGCGGATGGGTGATCGCGGCATGTTCGTCTGGCGTTCTCTCGCGTTTGGTGGTGTGCTTGTGACCCTGATCGCGACGCACTGGCCACGCCTGCGGCTGAGTACCGAGGCGCCGAGCGACAAGGTGCTTCACGCGGTCACTTACGGGGTGCTGACGCTCCTCGTCTGGAGGACGGCATGGTTCGCTCGCATGTGGCATCTCGTTGCTGCGATGGCCCTGTTTGCATCGGTTGATGAGTGGACGCAGTCGCTGCCGCCGTTCTTTCGGCACACTTCATGGAACGATTGGACCGCGGACCTCGTGGGTATTGCCGTATGCACCTTTCTGCTTTGGTGCTCTGTGCCTGCGCGGGGAGAGGCGGGCGATCCTCGTGGCGCTCTTCGTCTCGCGGCGGAGCGCCGCCTGTTTGACCGACCATTCACCTGGCTTGCGATGGCCACATCAGGGGTGCTCGGTGCGCTCGCAGGGGGCACGATCACCATGACACTCTCGCGACTTCTGCTCGAGGATGCGAAACCATTTCAGACGCTCTTTCTCGGTGCGATCTTCTTTGCGGCGGTGGGGGTGGATTGGACTATGCGGGCCGGTCATCGCGCCATGACGAAGCGAATCATCGAAGCGCATGCGTGCCTGAAGTGCGGGTGTTCGATCGTGGCGGCTGGCGCAGCGGGGCAGTGCACGGCATGTGGAGCGCCGTGGCTTCGCACACAGTGGGTCGCACTCCCCGCACTGTGGAGTCGCGACCGCAATCGCTTGCGCCGCTTCCTACTGTTGCACGGCATGCGTGCAGCGGCTGTGGCGTTCGTGACCATCGGAACGCTCGCTGTCGTTGTATGGGCTGCACTTCTGCTGATAGATGTGTGGCGCGGCGAGCGACTTGTGGTACCGGCGGACATGCGGGATCTCTTCACCTACGCGTACGCATTGGCGTGGATAGGACTCACGATACGTCTGGGGCGCTCGGCGATTGCACGTGCACAGGCAGTCGAAGGTCAGCAGTGTCTGGCATGTGGGTACACGCTCTGCAGTGTTCATGCAATCGATGGAGTTGGGCGATGCCCAGAGTGTGGAACCGAGTTCGCAATCCATACGCGCACTCCGCACGCGACTGCTTTGCCATCGACTGCCTAGGATCGCCACATGGTTCGCCCGCAGGTCCTCATCATTGGTGGCGGTGTCGCAGGCTTGTGTGCCGCAATCGTGTGTGAACGCTCCGGTGTGAGTTGGCGACTGTTGGAGGCGAGTGATCGGATCGGTGGGCGTGTGTCGAGTCGTATCGTGGATGGTTGCACGATCGACCATGGATTCGCCGTGCTTCTGTCGTCATACACGGAGATTGCGCGATTCATCGACTGGGATGCACTGGAGGTGCGCGCGCTCCGTGCAGGCGCCCGTGTGTGGAACGGTGAACGCTTCCGCAGTATTGCGCATCCACTGGCGCATCCAGCGGGCGGCGTGGCGGGACTGTTCAGTGGCCTGCTGTCGATGCGTGATATTGCCGCACTGTTGCCGATGGCACTGGGCGCGGCGTGGGGCGTTCACATCCCTGATCCGAACGCATGTCGCGGCATGAGCACGGAACAGCTGCTGTTGAAGCGTGGTGTTTCGCGTGAACTGATGGATTCATTCTTCCGCCCCTTCTTTGGCGGTGTCTTTCTTGACCCGACACTCGGCTATGACGCGGCGCCGTTCGCGTGGCGACTCTCCATGTTTGCACGCGGGCGTGCAACGCTGCCGCGGCGTGGCATGGGGGCAGTCTCCGAGCAGCTTCGGCAAGCACTGCCGCATGAGTCGCGCTGCCATTTGTTGGTGAAGTGTGGTGCACAGTCGATGGGGGCGGATCCAGCAGCCGCCGGTTGGTCGGTCGTGGACTCTGCGGGGCAGGTCCACTCCGCTCAGCAAGTGATCGTTGCGTGCGATGCACACTCCGCGCGACGGTTGCTGCCATCACTTTCGGCGCGTCGTTGGTGCAGCACCGTGACGATGACATGGAGAGTGAAGACCGCGCACTGCCCCGCTGTACTGCGACGACCAGAGTTGTTGCTCAATGGGACTGGACGCGGCCCAGTCAATCATGCTGTATCGCCCACAAGTGTCTGGCCCGATCATGCACCGCACGGCGAGTCGCTTGTGAGTGGCAGCGTGATTGATCAGGACCTCTGCGAACTGTCCGAATCGGAGTTGGAGTCACGCTCTCGCACACAAATGGAGGGTTGGTTCGGTTCAGCCGTGCGGGAGTGGACGCATGTGGCGACCGAGCGGATCGCCCACGCGCTTCCTCGCCAGCACCCCGAGGATCTTGCGATTCGCCCTTCGATGCGCCACGCTTCGGGAGTGTGGATCGCGGGCGATCATGTGTCCGATGGTTCGATCGAAGGTGCAATGCGTTCGGGGAGGCTGGCGGCCGAGTCCGCTTGTGCAGCACTGCGCCACGCTTGATGCCGCAAGGCAGCGGGTTCAGCGAGTGGGTGGCGCGAAGCCCTCGACCGGAGCCCCCGTCGATGGTGCGGCGCTCGTTGGGACTGGCAGGCTGAACGAGGCTGCTGGCGGTCGGGGTGGCGTTGGAAAGACCTGCAAGTGGGCGGGGCTCGTCATCGGATCGAGTTGGTTCATCGCAATCTCGACACGAGCTGATCGGCTGTCTTTGCGAAAGTTCAGAACGGTGGCGGCTCCGCGCGCTTGCTTTGACACCAGCGTCCAACCCTGCGCGCTGAAGCGCGACTGCGTGTCGTTGACCTGCCGCACTGGATCGTCGATGTCGCCTCGGTAGAGCACCTCGACTCCCGAAATGCGTCCCTCTTCCCGCTGCAGGTTCCGCGTGACAAGCGGCTCATACCCAGCCACATTGGGAACATCGCTTTCCAGAACTACTTCGGGTGGCCCCTTGCAGCCAATGAGCAGAAGCAAAGAGAACAGAAGCCCCAAACGGTGGGGTAGCGAGATCAGGATGTTTTGCGCCGCGTGCGGAATCATGCCGATGAGGAGAATCTACCGTGGCAAAGGCGCGAGGATTCGAAACACATGCTCGGACGGTCTCCGTGCTCACACTGCTGAGCCGAGTGACTGGCTTGGCTCGCGATGCTGCTCTCAGCCGTGTCTTTGGTGTCGGCGTGGTGAGCGATGCGTTCGCATTCGCGTTCATGGTGCCGAATCTCTTTCGCCGACTCTTCGGCGAGGGTGCGTTGACCTCCAGTTTCTTGCCGGTGTATTCGAGGCTGGAGGACTCGCAGCCCGCGGTCGCTCGGCATGTCGCACGGCTCGTGCTTTCAAGGACCGCGATCTTCCTCTCGGTCGTCTGTCTGATCGGCGAGGGTGTCTTGATCGCGGCATGGCCCGACAGCGGAGTTGCATCGGCGCTGCTTTCCGCAAAGCTTGTCGCCGTTCTGCTGCCCTACATGCCACTCGTCTGTCTCGTGGCACTGATCGGAGCAGTCCTGCAAGTGCATGGCAGATTCGGTCCCACGGCAGCAGCGCCCGTGATCCTCAACGTGGCGATCGTCCTCAGTGCAGTCGGACTCGCACCGTCGGCGGCACGGTGGATTGGGCTGAGGGAACTGGATCCATCCTCGCACATCGTGTGGGTCGCGTCGAGCGTGCTTGTCGCAGGCGTGCTGCAACTTGGCTGGAGTCTGCTGGCATTGCGCGCGGTTCGACTGCACGGGTCCTTGGCGATGCCGCCGGGAAGCGATGAGTCGGCGCGGATGAACTTCCGCACGGTGATTCTGCAGGCTGTTCCAATGGCGATCGGACTCGGCGTGCTCCAAGTGAACACCTTCATCGATGGACTGATCGCGAGCTATCCGACGATCATTGGCCCGACGATTGCAGGCGTTACCTATCCACTCGATGAGGGCGCCATGGCATCACTTTCATTCGCGCAGCGCCTCTACGAGTTTCCGCTGGGCGTGTTTGGCATATCAGTCGCGACGGCGATCTTTCCACAGCTGGCGCGTGAGGCAAACAACCTCGCTGCGTTCCGCGCATCCGTGGCACGCGCGTTGAGGCTTGTTGCATTCATCGGGCTTCCTGCAAGCGTTGGGCTCATGCTTGTCCGCACGCAACTGACCGCCGTCGTCTTTCAGGGGGAGTCTTTCACCGCGGAAGACACCGCAAGAGTGGCAACGATCCTTTTGGCGTATGCCCCCGCAATATGGGCGTACAGTGCGAACCATCTTCTGACGCGCGCGTTCTACGCGCGCGGCGAATCGATGACACCCATCAAGATCGCGGCTGCGATGGTGGTGCTGAACTTCCTTCTGAACATCACGCTCATCTGGACGCCACTGCGTACGGCAGGTTTGGCCTTGTCGACCGCTCTTTGCGCCGCGATCCAGATGATGATCTTGATGCGAATGCTCTCGCGCCGAACCGGCACTGTGCTCACGCCTGAAGTGCGCGGGAGTTGGCTGCGAACCGCACTCGCCGCTACGGTGATGGCAGTGGTGCTCGCCGTCACGATTCGGCTTTGGTCGCAGCCGACCACTTGGAGCGGCCACGCAATGCTGCTTGGGGTCAGTGTGGTGGCAGGTGGGGGCGTCTTTTTGATCGCCGCACGGATCATGCGAATGCCCGAGCTGACTTGGGCGCTCGGACAGCGCGGTCAGTCAACCGACAAATCGCAGCCGTGACGAAGCGAACGCAGGGCGTTCAACTTCCCTGTGAGGTCGATTGACTCGCGGCAGAGTTAGCGGATGCAGGTGCGAGCGGCTTGAGCGACACTGGATCGCGGTCGGGAAGGCGCGTCGCAGGACCAAACAGATCCATGCGCGCACGACCTTGCGTATCTCCTTTGGCGATGTCTTCCCACGAGCCCACCACAAGAATCGTCATCTTCGACGGATCGAGGTGCTTGCGCGCCACGCGCTGAATGTCCTCGGGTGTGACGGCACGGATCTTGTCGCGGTAGGTCTCCCAGAAGCCTGCGGGGCGCTTTGTCCACTCGTCGCTCACGAACACGCCAAGCGTGCCCGCCTTCGACGCAAAGGTATTGGGGAAGGTCTCGACGAAAGAGTTCTTGGCTGTCTCCAGTTCCGACGCGCTGACGAGCGTGTCGCGCATTCGGTTGATCTCGTCCATGATCAGTTTTGTCGCGAGAGCGCAGGTGGGACTCTTGCTCTCGAACGCCGCGCGGAAAACGCCTGGATAAAACGGACCTGCGCTAAAACGCGAGCCTGCGCTGTACGCAAGACCCTCGTCGCTACGCACGCGCTGCATGATGCGGCTTGAGAAGCCACCACCGCCAAGAATCTCGTTCATCACGAGGTATGGGAAATAGTCTGGGTCGTCACGGTTGATCGAACGCATGCCGATCGAAACCTTGCCCTGCGGGATGTTCTTCTGCGAGTAGAAGACACCAGGCTTCATCTCAAAGGTGGGTGCCTCAGGTGGAGCGTTTCGCGGGCCCGAAGCCCAGCCGGCGAACGCCTTCTCAAGCATCGCCTTCATGGCATCCGGCTCGAAGTCCCCAGTCACCGCAATGATCATGTTGCCTGGATGGAAGATACGAGCGGCCATGGCGCGCATTTCATCCTGCGTGATCGCTGCAAGACTCTCGCCCGTCAGTTGACGTGATTCAAAGTGGTTCTCGCCATACACCAGATAGCCCCATTCGCGTCCGCTGATCGATGACGCGTCATCATTGCGCTGCTTCAGACCTTCGAGTGCATCGGCGCGCGCAACGGCAAACTTCTCCTGATCGAATGCGGGGTTGCGAAGCATGTCGACAAGAATGCCGAGCCCATCCGCGAAGTTGGACTTGAGTGCATCGACCGATGCGGTTGAACGCCAATCACCGCTCGCGACACCAATGTTCGCGGCCATGAACTCGATCTTCTCATCGACCTCCTCTGCTTCCATTGAGGTGGTTCCACCGCGACGGATCATCGCTGCTGTCATCGATGCCAAGCCCACTCGATCAGCGGGGTCAAGGTTGCTTCCGCCCATGCAGGTCATGCTCAGGTTGATGAGTGGAAACTCGTGGCTCGGCAGCATGTACACCGGAGTGCCGTTGGACAGCGTTGTGCGATAGGCGGCAGCCTTTGGCGCCTCGAAACGCAGAGGGGGGAACGTCAGTTTCTCAGGGCGCGCAGGCAGATCGCCCGCAGCAAAGCTGCTCGCCGTGGAGATGGCGGCCACCGAAGCGGCGGTCAGAGCCAGGCAGGCGATCGTGGAGCGGGTCAGTCGGGAGTGATTCATTGGATGTGTCCTTCTGTTGTTTGGCGTGAAATGCATGGTCCGTCGCCTCATCAGTCGTCCTGCTTCTCGAGTTGAGCTACGCGTTCCTGCATCTTCTTCATCATCAGATCCATCATTGGTTTCTTGTCGGGTGGCATCTGGGCTGCCTGAGAGCTCATCTGTTCGAGCGCAGTGCGGAGCGCGACCGCATCCGACTCCTTCATGATCTGCGCCACCCACTGGCGGGCACGAGCCTGCATCGGAGCCGGCAGCGCCGCAATGTCAGGATCCTCCGCACTGGTGCTGCCTGCGCTCGCCTTGCGCAGATATGTCGCGACGGAGCGGTTGTTGGTATCGAAGTATTTGCGCGCCACTCGCTGGATATCGGCCGCGGTCACAGCCTGCAACTTGCGTGGCTGTTCGTTGATTTCCTCCCAACCACCAAGGGCTTCCGCGTACGCCAGACCAATCATCAGACGAAAGTTGGACTGGAGACCGCGGTAGGAGTCCGCAGCCACGTTGTTCTTCACCTTTTGCAGTTCCTCGTCACCAACGGGTTCATCCTGCAAGCGCTTCAGTTCGCTGTACCACGCCTCTTCGAGTTGCGCGGGAGTGGCATCGCCCTTTGTCTCTGCCGAGAATGAGAATGCTCCCGCCATTCGTCGTGAGTCTTGCTGTGCACCCGCAGTCGATGCGATCTTCGATCCCTCGACCATCGACTTGTAAAGACGACCGGTGCGTCCATTCAAGATGCCTGCAAGCATCTCGAGCGGATAAGAGTCGGCATGACGGAATGGCACGGTGTGGTACCGCGCTTCGACTTGTGGCTGACACTCCGCCTCGGCGTTCATCCGCTGCTCCGCCATCTGCTTGTGCTCAAGCGTGACGATCGGCGGGACGGGCGTGTTGCTGTTCTGAAGTCGCGTGAAGTATGACGCGATGAGTGGCTTCACTTCCTTGGGGTCGAAGTCGCCCACGATCACGCCCACAAGATTGTTCGGGCGGTAGTAGGTGTTCCAGTAACGCATCGCCTCGTCCATCGTGTAGGAGTTCAGGTCGCTGCTCCAGCCGATGACGGGCCACGAGTAGGGGCTCGACATCCAGAACATCGCCTCGAACTGCTCCTGGAAGATCCCCGTGGGCGTGCTTTCGGTACGAAGCCGGCGTTCCTCATGCACCACATCGCGCTCGCTGTAGAACTCGCGGAAGACGCTGTCATTCAGTCGATCGCTCTCCATCCAGCACCATAACTCGAACTTGTTGCTCGGCACCGTGATGAAGTAGAAGGTCAGGTCATAGGAGGTGAACGCATTCATGCGGCTTCCACCGCCCTTCGTATAGACCTGGTCGAACTCGTCCTTCACGATCGACGCCGAGGCGCGCTGTTGTGCCTCAAGTTCGGCGATCTTGGATTCGAGTGCCGTCGCTTCCTTCGTGCCCTCAGGCGTGGAGCGATTCATCTTCGACAGATCCGTCTTCATGGTCGAGATCGCCGAAGCGTTCGCCCGTCCTTGCTGCGTTTCCATGGACTGCTTGAGTTGCGCGCGAAGTTCCGCGAGGTCCGGCGTGTCATTCGCGGCGCTCCACGGATCGTCGATCTCGCCACGGAAGTAGCGCTGATACTGGGTCGTCCACACTGCCTTGTTGATCGCATCCCGCAGTCGCTTCTGCTCGGAGCGGAAGTCCGCATCCTTCTTGGCGTCGCCCGTGCCGATTGTGTTGGTTCCCTTGAACATCATGTGCTCAAAGAAGTGCGAGATGCCAGTGATGCCGGGGCGTTCGTTCGAACTGCCTACCTTGGCGAGCCAGCCCGCACTGATGGTGTTCGGCTCATCGGTGCGCGGAATGAGCAGAAACTCCATCCCGTTGTCGAGGGTCACGATCTCCGGTGTGACCTGCTGCGCATGGACTGGGGTGGCGAGGCAGCAGAATGCGAGCAGGGTCAGGGTGGTCATGCGCATGAAGATCTCCAATCTGGGGGGGGCGGACAGATATTTCTAGCCGAAAGTGAAGAGTTGCCGTAGGCGTGGCCTTCAACTGGGGCTATGTTGCCCTCGTGCGAATCAATGCACTGTTCGCCGCAGCCTTGGCAGCGGCCGCTGTCGTTTCCACCGCGTCATCGCAGGTGCGGGTGATGAATTACAACATCGCGAGGCAACAGGGGTCAGCCAACGCATTGGTCGCGGTCATTGCTGCAGCACATTCCGATAACAAGGCAGGTTGGGCCAAGCCCGTCGACCTCATGTTTTTCCAAGAGGTGCCCTCGAGTCAGGTAGCCGCCCTGCAAAGTCTTGTGAACGCAGCTGCACCACTCGGTGCGACCTACTTACGAGCGACCTACACCTCGAACTCGCAGGAGGACTCGGCCAGCGGAGCGCAGTGCGCCTTCTATCGAGTCGAGACGATCAGCGAGATCACTTCTGGGCACGCAGACATCTTCACGGGTGCAAGTCGTGCGTGCGATCGCTGGCTCTTTTCGCTGAACGGTTACTCGTCGTCGGCTGCGCGCTTGTACGCGTACAGCATGCACCTCGCCGCAGGCACCAGCGCAGCGGCTACTCGCGAGAGTGGAGCTCTCGCGGTGCGAAGCAACGCGAACGGGCTCGGCGCAGGCGTGCGTGCGTTTTATGTTGGCGACTTCAATGTCTACAACAATGGTGAAGCGGCATATCTCGCCTTCTTGGCAAGCGGTAACGGTCAAGCATTCGATCCGCTTGGCACGGGGGGATGGGGCGGGTCCTCGAATGCCATCAAGCACACACAGAGTCCCCGCGACATTCAGACTGGATTGGTCGGCGGCGGCATGGATGATCGCTTTGATCTGCACCTTGCCACGGCACAACTACTGGACAACGAGGGGCTCAGCATCATCTCTGGCACCTATCGCGCATTCGGGAATGACGGCCAGCACTACAACGTGGCAATCAGTGCGGGTGGAAACA
>JBJTUC010000089.1:0-21930 GCA_046080505.1 Planctomycetota bacterium | reverse complement strand
GCTCGCCCTGATGCTGCTGACATCGGCGGATGCGCTGCCTGCACTGCCGCCATTCCGACACAAGACTAAGACGCAAACGGCATGACTTCGCTCTCCGACCACGCAAGGCGCACAGATGTGCAGACAACTCCTCAGGACTCTGCTGCGCTTTCCATCGTATTGCCATGCTTCAACGAAGAAGCGGTGCTGATGGCGACCTACGAGCGTGTGAAGCGCGTCTGTCTCGCCACGGAGCTGCGTCATGAGATTCTCTTCGTGAACGATGGCTCACGCGACGGCACTTGGGAACTGATGCGTTCACTTGCGGCGCAAGATTCATCCGTTGTCGCTGTGAACCTATCGCGCAATCATGGACATCAACTTGCACTTTCGGCTGGACTCGCCACCTGCCGTGGTACCCACATCCTGATCATGGATGCTGATCTGCAGGATCCGCCAGAGTTGCTGCCCGAGATGCTCCGTGTGATGGACCGAGGCGTCGATGTGGTCTATGCACAGCGGCGCACGCGCCCAGGCGACTCCATTCCAAAGCGGATCTTCTGTGCGGCGTACTATCGGTTGCTCAGCCTCATGGCCGAGCGTCCGATTCCGCTCGACACGGGCGACTTCCGCCTGATCAGTCGGCGCGTGTGCGATCTGCTGGTGTCCATGCCGGAGAGTCAACGCTACATCCGTGGAATGGTGAGTTGGGTCGGCTTTCGGCAGGAACCCGTGCTGTATGACCGCGACGCAAGGGCCGCTGGCGAGACAAAATACCCGCTGCGCAAGTTGATCGCGCTAGCCGCGAATGGCATCATCAGTTCCTCGGTGCGCCCGCTGATGTTTGCGAGCGTGCTAGGCGCTGTGGCCATTCTCGTTGGACTTGCACTGACGGTCTATGCCGTCGTGTCATGGGCCGCGAATGGCGCGACGCCGCAAGGCTGGACGAGTCTGATGATTGTGATTGTTTTTATGGGGGGATGCCAACTTCTCGTACTTGGAATTCTCGGCGAGTACATGGGACGCCTGTTTGAACAGGCGCGGGGCAGACCAATCTTCCTCATCGACGAAGTACTGCGCGACGCCGCGCAAAGCCCATCATGAGCAGTGCGCCGATGCCCGCGGCGGGCGCGGGGATCGCTTGCGGAGCTGCGTTCGTGCCGAACACCCAAGCGTCCGCGCTGCCCGCTGTGAGCGTTCGCGCTTGCGCGCCGATCGGTGCGAGGGACCAGCCTTGCGGGGTGTCGATCCAGAAGTGCCAGTAGTTCGGGATCGGCCACAGGTCGCCTGTGCCGAAGTCGCGGTCGCCATCGATCGTGATGCCTGTCAGGAACACGCCGAATGAGAAGGTCTGGTACTCGAGCGCGAACGAATCGAGTTCGGCATCGATCGCGAGCAGCGCGTCCCAGCTGCTGATGGATTGGCTCGCGAAGCGGAACGCGAATAGATAGGTGTCGCCATCATCTTGATCGATCTGGATCGACGCTTGGTTGTTGCCGGTGCCGACCTCGAAGGTCGCCACGAGCGCCGCATCAGACGCAGGCGTGGAGAGTGCCGCGATGACGATCGCAGCTGTGATGGGTGCGAGGGAAAACTTCGGCGCAAGCGCGCCAGGGCGGGAAATGAAGGACAACATGGACAATCTCTTTCTGCATGCGGAGCCTGTTCAGCGCAGGATCCAAAGGGAGGGCCAAACGGAAGGCCAAAGGGAAAAGAAACCCACGCTTCTCATCTGGTCGACCCGACTTGCCACATGGGAAGGGCCCCATACGGCTCACGGTGACGCGATCGCTGCGGACTTGCACCGCATTCCTCCAGACGAGGGCGTGCCGTCGCAACCGCGGCGGCGATGCGAAGATAGTGAATCTCCCGCGCGGGCGTCAACTGCACCCGCTTCGCCTGCGGACTTCGCGTGGGCGCGTTCATGTGGGAGCGCGGCAACCCTCCGCGCTGCCTTACGATGTCCGCATGAGCGACCAGCAGATTGCGGCGATCGAACAGCATGCAGCGCGGTTTCAGCAGGACTTTCAGCGCGTGCGACGCGAAGTGCAGAAGGCGGTGGTCGGTCACAAGGCGGTCGTGGATGGCGTGCTGATCGCGCTCTTCGCCAACGGACACGCGCTGCTCGAGGGCGTTCCTGGACTTGGAAAGACCTTGCTCGTTCGGTCTCTGTCGCAGGCACTGTCGCTCGACTTCAGCCGAATCCAGTTCACGCCCGATCTGATGCCCGCCGATGTGACGGGCACGACGATCGTGGTCGAGCGCGATGGCGCGCGCGACTTTCAGTTCCGAAAGGGACCCGTCTTCACGCAGATTCTTCTTGCCGACGAGATCAACCGCGCGACGCCGAAGACGCAGTCGTCGCTGCTTGAAGCGATGCAAGAGCGCAGTGTGACGGTCGGCGGCGTGACGCATGTGCTCGACAAGCCGTTCTTGGTGATGGCCACACAGAACCTGATCGAGCAGGAGGGCACCTATCCACTACCCGAGGCGCAGCTCGACCGATTCTTCTTCAAGCTAGAAGTCGGGTACAGCTCGCGCGAGGAGTTGTCGGAGATCCTGAACCGCACGACAGCGGGCGAGAGTCCCGCGATTGAACGCGTACTCGACGCGAACACGATTCTCTCACATCAGAAGCTCGTTCGATATGTGCGCATTGCGCCGCATGTGCAGGATTATGCAGTGCGCCTTGTGCTGGCGACGCATCCGCAAGGGCCGTTTGCGACGCCGATGACGAACAAGTATTTGCGCTTCGGCGCCAGTCCGCGTGCCGCGCAAACGCTCGCACTTGGCGCAAAGGTGATGGCACTGCTCGGCGGACGCGCACAAGTGACCACCGATGACATCCAAACCTGTGCGCTGCCCGCGCTGCGGCACCGAGTGCTCGTGAACTTCGAGGGTGAGGCGGAGGGCATTCACCCCGACTCGATCATTTCGAACGCGCTCGAGACGCTGCCCGCGGACGCGCGCTTGCCCGCCTGACGGCGCGGCCGGCGGGCGGGCCGAGCCGTTCTTTGGGGATCCACGCGCCGCGGCTGCCATTTTTTTGGCCGTCAATCGTTCAAATATTGCCAATCTGACCCCTGCCGTTTGCCTGCGCGTGCAGGTATCGGACATTGTCGGGGAAGGAGGATCCATGAAGGAAACCGACATCAGCGCGTGGCACGCAACATGGCAAGGAGGTCCGACGATCCGTGCAACGGGGTGGGCTGCGCGACTGCCGCGCGACGAATCATCGCACACCATCGATGACGGCATTTGCGCGGATCTTGATTCGCCTGCGGCCGCTGCAGAGCGATTCGGTTGGAACGCGCGCATGCCCGATGGCAGCAGAACGATTGCCGCCGATGTGCTTGAAACGGTCCGCGCGCTGATGGCCCGCGCCGACGAGGCCGGCGCGCGAATCCGCGTCGAAATCGATCCAAGAGCCTCCGATCACGCGGCCGGCCCCGTGGGGACCATCGTTTTTGGGATTCTGCGTCGGGCCATCGAGGCTTGCGCGTGGGTCACTTCGCACGGCAATGGACGAAAACTTGACGCCGATCGCTGCAATGTCACTTTGGTGGTGCGGCTCGACGGAAGCGTTCTACGCATTCACTCGCTCGATGAGGCTGGGTGCCGAGAAGTGCCCGCAGCGGACGCAGCGTTCGGACTCGCAGCGGCAACCGTGCACTCGCTCGGCGGTACGCTTTTCATCGGCTCTGTGCCCTTTGGCGAAGAGACGCTTGTCTCTGCTGAAGTGCCACTCGGGCGTGCGGCGACTTCCGCAGGAAACGCCGCATGAATGAGAACGATTGAACGCGCGCGTTCGTAGATGAAAGCATGCACATGAAGCACTCGAACCGATCCTTGATCACTTCTCGCACCAAGCCGCTGTTGACGCTCGCGGTCGCCGCGTCGCTCGCGTGCTCGGCGGTGATGTCCGCTGCGGCGCAGAACGCGCGTGCGAGCAAGGGCGAGGCGCCGCGTAGCAACCCGCCAGCGCGAAGTGGTTCGCCGCTCGGCGGCGGCGGGAAGGACCGAGTCGTGGGCTTGGGCGCAGACTGGCAGGTGATCCCTCAAGCGATCACGGCGGATCCGCAGATTCTTGGCGATGCTTTCGGCAGCGCGTGCGCGATGAATGAAGACGGAACGATCTTGGTGGTGGGCGCATCAGACGAGACGGTCAACTCGGTCGCCGCTGCAGGTGCGGTGCACATCTTCGAGTATGACGACGCGTCGGCCGCGTTCGTTCATGTGCAGAAGATTCCTGCGCCACCGCCGCAGAACAATGCAGGGCTCGTTGTCGGCACCCCAGCCATTGGACTCTTTGGATGGTCAGTTGCGATCAGCGGTGAAACGATCGTGGTGGGCGCACCGATTGCATCGGTGCCTGGCGCGCCCGTGTTTGCGGGTCGTGCGTTTGTTTTTCAGAGGAGTCCTGATGACAACCTGTGGGGCACCACGGCAACATTCGAGGATGAGGAGGGCGGCGGAATCCTCACCTACCGCGTGGCAAATCGCGTGCTCCGTGCCGGAGATCAGGAGCAGATCGCCTACTTCGGCGGATCAGTCGCCGTTGGGGTCGAGCCAGGGCTACTCAGCGATACTCGCATTGCGGTTGGATCACCGTATCAGGGCGCTGCCAACCAAGGCGCGGTTTATCTGTTCGAGGGCAGTGACAGCACATTCACACAAGTTCGGAAGTTGACGCTCGAAGATGCCGTTGCGCAGGATCAGTTTGGATCGCAACTCGCCATCGATGGGGATGTCTTGGTCGTTGGAGCCCAGAACGCCGACAGTGATGATGCGGTCAACACAGGCGCTGCATTCGTGTATCGCCGCAGCAAAGGCGATGCGGGCACATGGGGCGCCACCGCGGAAGCGACCCTCGCCTACGACGGAGCCACATCAAACGATGCGTTCGGCGCTTCCGTCTCGGTGCAAGGGGACTCGATCGCCATCGGGGCACCGGGCTTTGATGAGGACATCGAAGGCGACCTGTCGAGTGGCGAAGGTGCGGTGTTCCTGTTTCGTCGTGAAGCAGGCAGTTGGGTCGAAGATGGCGTTGTCTTCGCTCGTGAGGCGAATGCGAACAACGCGTTCGGCTATTCCGCGCGTTTGGCGGTGAACGGAGACATGCTCATCGTGGGTTGCCCCGGTTACGAGACCGCGGCACCTGATGGGGTGAACGCAGGCGCTGGCTTTGTGTTCAACCGAGGTGTCGGCGGTGATTGGACCATCGAGTCGTCGGACCTCTGGACTCCTAGCGCG
This sequence comes from Planctomycetota bacterium, assembly GCA_046080505.1. GTDB lineage: Bacteria > Planctomycetota > Phycisphaerae > Phycisphaerales > SM1A02 > F1-60-MAGs104. Next base: position 16,698 of record JBJTUC010000089.1, on the reverse strand, counting down.
CGAAAGGCGCAGGGTGTGGGCGAGGTGCTTGCGGTCAGTGCGAATGGTTCACGCGCAGTGCTCGGCAGCCGCCACAACATCAACGCGCTTGGTGTACCGATCGTCACCTCTCTCTTTGGATGGACATTCGGAGAGAACGCCATCGCCAGTCCTGACGTTGTCGCTGCCGTGCGAGCACCAACGCCTGAGGCACCCGGAGCCTCGGGATATGCGAGTGGCATTGCAACCACTGGACCGGGCACCGGTGGGTCCGCGCCGTCGACCGGTGGGATCGGTTCGGGAACTACCGTTCCTGCCACTCCGACGATCGAACCGTGGGGGGTTGCGCGCGCATCGGTGATCGCGATCGACCGAGCACAGCACCGCGTCGCGATCATGTTGACCGACGGCAATGGCGCGCTCGAAACCGAGAGCGAGACGATCGACTACCTGGGCTTTTACGACCCGACCTGGATTCCACTTGGCGTAGGCGATGTGAATGGAGATCGTTCGTCGGATGTCGTGTTCCTTGTGCCTGCCACGCGCAAGGTGAAAGCTTGGCTGCGCGTGGGGCGGCGCGTCACGGAGATCATCACGGTCGGCACGATCAGTGTGGGTGACACCTATATGGGCATGGGCGACTGGACGAACAGTGGTGCGGATGCCCCGGCATTCCTTGCGGCAGATGGCGAAACGATCAAGTTCTGGGTTGTCCAAGGTGGTGCCGTGACGAACAAGGTGGAGGGTGATCTCGGTGCAGGCAACTGGCAGTTCAGAGTTGTCGATATCAACGATGACGGTCGGCGCGAGGTGATTGCAGTTGATCCTGACCGAAGCGTTGTGCTGTCTGCAACGGTCAACTTGAGCAATGCTGTCGTGGTAACCGAGTCGACAGGTCCGTCGAAGGGTTTCATCCTGGCCGATGCGGAGGACTACGACTCGGACGGCACCATCGACTTCCTTTGGACTGATCCATCCGCGCAGAAGATGACATTCCAGTTCCGAAACACCAACGGCTCGATCCGCTTCGAACAGCCGTGGGATTCAAACATCAATGACTGGACGATCAACCCTGGCGCCAACTTCGTCGTTGCCGGTGGGCGCGGCGTGATGTTCTCGAAGGGCAACGAGATCCTTGTCGTGACGGTTCGCTTTGAAGCGATCACGGCGCCACCTGCGGGTCGTGGCTACATTCGTTGTCCGTACTCGCGCATTCTTCAGGGGATCGAGAGCGGTTTCGAGATTCTCGGTCCGGCACGCGAACCAGCTTCCTGATGAGTCGTCGGTACTGCGCCGCGGAGGGTGCGCGCTGCGGCCCGGCCTGATCGTGCGGCACCTACGATCCACTGAGTGAGCGTTGATCCGCTTGTGCATCTTGTGATCATGCTGGCGCTCGGCGCGACGTGCGCCGCAGCGGCGGTCGGTGCCGTGCGGCGACTTGCGGGCTCACGCGGTTGGAACGCGCCCGTACGACCTGATCGTTGGCACTCCACACCGACCGCCCTGTTTGGTGGCGTTGGTATCTGCGTCGGCTTCCTTGCCTCGCTCGCCCTCGCGCGCGGGGTCAACGGCGACTTCCGTGACGCCACGAGCCTGCACGCGAACGCACTTCTTTCACTCGTGCTCTGCACGGTCGCGGCTGCCGTGGTGGGCTTGATCGATGACATGCTGCACTTGGCGCCTCGCTGGAAGTTGGCGCTGCAGGGACTCACGGCGAGTTCGTTTCTCTGGTCGATCGGCGGCGCGCACATCACGGGAATCGACATCATCGATACAGCGATTGCGTTCCTGTGGATTCTGGCCGTGATGAACGCAGTCAACATGATCGACAACATGGATGGCGTTGCCGCGACCGTCGCGTTGATCGGACTCGGCGGGATTTCTCTTGGTCTGCCGACGGGCACGCACGGTGCGGCGCTCGGCGGTGTGGCCCTGCTCGCTTCGGGCTCAGCGCTCGGATTCCTGTTTCACAACGCACCGCCTGCACGGATTTTCATGGGCGACTGTGGCTCGCTGATGCTTGGCTTTCTGCTCGCTGCGCTGCCGCTGCTTGCATTCGACAGTCGCATGGCAACGCCCGCCTGCGGTACCGCGAGCGTGTGGAGCACTGCGGCCCTTGCGCTTGGCTGCTGTGCCGTGCCGCTTGCCGACATGATGTTTGTTTCGCTGTCAAGGCTGGCGCGCGGTATCAGCCCGCTGCAGGGTGGACGCGATCATTCCACGCATCTCCTCGCCGCGCGACTCGGCGGTCGGTCGTCCGCCGTCTTCGTGGTGGCCGGGGTGCTTGCGTTCGCATTTGCTGCCGCTGGTGTGTTGGGATCGGATTCGAAGATGGACCGCGCAGCAGGAACGACGGTCGTGATCGGCATTGCTGCGCTCATTGGCGTCGCGTGGCGTTGGCTGCGCCGCGCGTCGCGTGAACCCAATGCGGCGCCGCGGCTTCACCCGCTGTGGCCGCTCGCGCGGATGCTTCTGGATGTGGCGTTGATGTCTGGCGCACTGCAGCTGGGCTATCTCCTGCGCTGGGACTTCGCGATCCCGCCCGAACTTCGCGGGTCGATCGGATGGAGTCTGCCGCTGGTTGTCGCATCGTGCGTGGCGGCCAGTGCGCTGCGCGGTGAGTACTGGTCCGCATGGCGCGGCGGCGGACTTCACACGCTGCGGCACGCGGCGATATCTGCGCTCCTTGGCGGCGGCGCCGCGGCGGCAGCGGTGGCAGCCGCATGGACGCCCGACCGCCTGTATTCGCGTTGGTCGATGGCGATCTTCGCGGCTGCGTACATCGGCGCGACTGTTGTTGTGCGTGCAAGTGTGCTGGCGTTCGCCAGCGTTCGCCGCTGAACGCGCTGCACTGCGGATAGTCTTGCGCTTCACAATGGCTGTGCGCACACTCGTCACTGGTGGGGCGGGCTTCATTGGAAGTCATCTGTGCGAAGCGCTCATTGCTGCGGGCGATGAGGTCGTTGCGCTCGACAATCTTTCCACGGGTAGTCGCGAGAATGTCGCCGCGCTGCAGGAGCATTCAGGCAAACGCTTTCGACTCGAACATGCCGACATCCTCGATGCTGCCGCGGTGGACCGAGCGGTCGCCGACGCAGACCGCGTGTTCCATTTGGCGGCGGCGGTGGGCGTTCGGCTCGTGATGGAGCGCCCCGTATCGACCATCGTCACGAACACGCGTGGGACGGAGCATGTGCTCGATGCGTGCGCCCGTCACAAGCGGCGCGTGTTGCTTGCGAGCAGTTCCGAGGTCTACGGCAAGATGGGTTCGATGCAGGATGCGCCGCTACGCGAGAGCGATGATTGGCGGCTTGGTGCGACCACGACCCGCCGCTGGTCTTACGCATGCACAAAGGCTCTCGATGAGTTTCTGGCGTTCGCACACGCCAAGGAGTCCGGCCTCGGCGTCGTGGTGGTGCGACTGTTCAACACCGTCGGACCGCGACAATCGCCCCACTACGGAATGGTGATTCCTGCGTTCATCGATGCGGCTCGATCGGGGCGCGAACTGATCGTTCATGGCGATGGAACGCAAACGCGCTGCTTCAACAGTGTGCACGATGCGGTGGATGCGCTCGTGCGACTGATGGTCTGCGCCGATGCGACGAACGAGGTGGTGAACGTGGGCAGTGACCGCCCCGTTTCGATCGGCGATCTCGCGGCGCTCGTGATCCGCGCTTGCAAGAGTGCTTCGACCGTTCGCCTTCTGCCGTACGCGCAGGTGTATGGCGGCGGCTTTGAGGACATGGCACGGCGTACGCCGTCGCTCGACAAGTTGCGAAGCCTGATCGGTGGCGCTCGCACACGCCCGATCGAGGAGATCGTCGCGGAGATGATCACTGCGACGGGTGGTTCGATGGACGATTCGATGCGATCTCAGTGAGCAGAGCGGGCGCGGCGGAGCGCTGCAGAGGCATCGCGCTGAGCGCCATCATGATGACGCCGCCACCAAAGAAAACCCCGCGGGTGTTGAATGCGTCGAACGCTGCGGCGGAGTACCAGATGATTGCTCCACCGAATGCCGCGATGCGCAGCGGCTCACGGCGGACATACTGCAGTGAGCACCAGGCAAAGAGTGCGCTCCACCAGACAAAGAGCCCAAGTCCAATGGCCCCTGTCTCGAGCAGCACCATGAAGTATGTGCTGTGACAAGTGTCGAAGGTGTGGATGTCGACACCACTCGCTTGGACTCCCTTCATGACATCTTTCGTGGCGATCAGATAACTACCGAGACCACTTCCGACAATCGGATGCACGGTCCATGCTTTCGCAGCCATGCTCCACATGCCGTACCGAACTTCCATCGAGGCCACTGATGATCCTTGCGCCGTGGCCGTTACCTCGGCGACTGCCTGCTTCATCTTGACTTCCATGGTTCGCCCAGCAAAGGAGTAGACCACCGCGATCAACACCACCGCGACCACCGCACGGATCGCTGCTTTGCGGATCCACTCGCGGCTGACGGCTGCAAGCACGGCGTTCGCGATCACGATCTCCACAATGATCGCTGCGAGCGCGGCGCGCTGGCTCGCCCAGAAGAAGCCAAAGGTGCTGAGGATCGCCATCGGCACCGACAGCAGCATGATTCGCCAACTGCCCGCCACCGAAATGAAGAGCCATGCACTGAGTGCCATCGCGTTCCACACTCCTGCCATCGTGGGATGTCGGAGTCCCTCTGTGAGCGGCCCCTTTCGTCCGGGCACGCCGAAGACCGCGCCCGCGAACTGAATCCCTTGAATCACGACAGTCGCAAGCAGGAAGCCACCGAGCAGCCACTTCCAATGGCGAAACAGCGGCCACAGCAGCGGCAGCCACGCCAAGTACTTCAGGTTCCAAAGACGATCAATGCCCTTGATGCGATCGGATGACCAGGCGATCGAAAGGGCCGACCACAACACCCACACAACGAGCACTTTGATCCAGCCCTGTCGCCACATGCGCTGCCAGGTCGGCCACAAGACGGGGGCGCGCAGGATCCCGACACAGCACAGCGTCGTGAAACCGATGCTCGCTGGTGCAGTGCCCAGCGTTTCCATCACCATGGCAAAGATCGCCACGATCAGATGCGCGGGTTCACCAACGAGATCACGAGTCGCCACGTTGGCATCGCGCCAATCGTGTTCGCGCTCCCAAGCGTGAACTGCACTGTCACCGCTCAAGCCGCGCATGCCACTCCTGTTGCCCAAACCACGCATGCGAGTCTGCCGCTGCGGGCTAGACCGCAATGGCGGACTTCGAGTTCGCGCGAACGAAATGCACGACTTGCGCAGCGACATGCGCGCGCTGCGCCTCGGTCAGTTCGGGGAAAATCGGCAGAGCGATGGTCTCCACCGCTGCCGCTTCGCTGTGCGGCAGTTGCCCTTCGCGACCGCCAAGATGCTCGAAGCACTCCTGCAAGTGCAGCGGCACTGGGTAGTAGATCTCCGTGCCGATCTTCTGCTCGCTCAGGTGCCCGCGCAAGTCGTCGCGCATTCCGCGCGGGACGCGAATCACATACTGATTGAAGATGTGCCGCGCGGGCGCCGGCAACTGGAAGGGGAATCGCAGCGGCAGTTCGCCCCCCTGCCCAAGTGGCGTGCGCGAATCCGTCGCGCCAGCCGTTTTGAATGCGTTGTCGTAGAAGGCCGCGTTCCTTCGGCGTCCCTCATGCCACGACTCGAGATGGCGAAGCTTCACTCGCAGCACGGCAGCTTGCATCGCATCGAGACGGCCGTTCATGCCCACATGCTTGTGCATGTACTTCACGCGCGATCCATGCACACGAAGCATGCGCAGCATGTCGGCAAGGTTTGGACAGTTCGTGGTGCACATCCCACCATCGCCGAATCCGCCGAGGTTCTTGGAGGGGAAGAAACTCCAGGTGGCGACTGCTCCACGCGTTCCGACCATCGAACCCTGTGCATCCTTGCAGCCGATCGCCTGCGCGGAGTCCTCGATCACCGCTGCGCCAAGCCGAGAACCGAGTGCATGGAATGCCTCCATGTCCGCGGCCTGCCCATACAAGTGCACGGGAATGATCGCGCGCAATCGCCGACACTGCTGCGCCACTTCCGCCGTATGACGCGGCGACAGGTTGTATGTGACGGGATCGATGTCAGCCCAGACTGGCTTCAGCCCAGCGCGCGCGACGGCGCCGCCCGTGGCGAAGAATGTGTACGACGGGCAAATCACTTCCTCGCCAGGCTTCGCACCGACCGCTTGCAGCGCGAGCACGATGGCGTCAGATCCATTGGAACACCCGATCGCGTGACGAACGCCACAGTATGCCGCTATCTCCTGTTCGAACGCCTCCACTTCGGGACCGAGCACGAACACCTGCGAAGTGACCACGCGGGCGATGACCTCGTCGATCTCAGCCTTGATGGCCTGATACTGCGGCTTGAGGTCGAGCAGTGGAACAGAAATAGCGCTAGACATGCGTGAATCCTCTCTGCACGCGAGGATAGCAGGACACCCCGTAGACTCGGTCACCCCCGATGGCCGCCGTCTGCTTTTACTTCCAGGTGCACCAGCCATTTCGGCTGCGGAAGTATTCGGTGTTTGATGCAGACCCGTTTTACTTCGACAACGATGCGAACGCCTCGATCATGCGCAAGGTGGCTGACAAGTGCTACCGCCCCGCCACTGCGCGGATACTCGATCTCGTTCGTCGTCATCAGGGGCGTTTCCGTGTGTCCTACTCGTTCTCTGGGACCGCACTCGAGCAGTTTGAGCTCTGGGCGCCCGATGTGCTCGACATGGTGCGCGAACTGCACGCCACGGGTGCTTGCGAGCTGATCGGCGAGACCAGCCACCACTCTCTCTCGTTCCTCTTTTCCAAGGAGGAGTTCAGCGAACAGGTCGCTGCGCAGGAGGCCACGCTGCAGCGGCTGTTCGGTGTGAAGCCCGTCACGTTCCGCAACACCGAGCTGATCTACACGAACGAACTTGCCGGTCACATTTCGTGGCTCGGTCGACACAAGGCGATCCTGTGCGAGGGCGTGGATCGCCTGCTTGGATCGCGCTCGCCCAACTTTGTGTATGCGCCGCCAACGCGTTCGGTGCCGCAAGGCTGCACGCCGGTGAAGGTGCTCCTGAAGAACTACCGCTTGTCGGATGACATTGCGTTCCGCTTCTCCGATCGCAACTGGGCGGATTGGCCGCTGTCTGCCGAGAAGTTCGCCCGCTGGGTCAATCAAATCAATGGCAACGGGTTCCTCTGCAATCTGTTCATGGACTATGAGACGCTCGGCGAACATCAGTGGGCGGAGACTGGCATCTTCGAGTTCCTTGACGCGATGCCCGAGAAGATCTTCGATGTGAACCCTGGCCACAATTCCTTCCTCACACCTTCGCAGGTTGCGGATCTGCATCAGCCCGTCGGTGAGTACGACGCGGAGCGACCGATCTCATGGGCGGACACCGAGCGCGATCTGAGTGCGTGGCTGGGCAACCCGCTTCAGGACAATGCCGCGGCGGAACTCTATCGACTTGAGGAGGCGGTCAAGCGTCGCCACGCCGCAGGCGATCCGTTCATTCTCGAAGACTGGCGCAAGCTGACCACGAGCGATCACCTGTATTACATGTGCACGAAGTACTGGGCGGACGGCGATGTCCACAAGTACTTCAGCCCCTACGAAAGTCCCTACGACGCGTACATCAACTTCATGAATGTGCTCGACAGTGTGCGCACGCGTGTCAGCAACTGAGTGCTCGCCGTTCGATGCCCGCGAGCAGCGCCACGCACGCGGGCTCACTCGCCTGATCGTGTTCGTTGCTGATGGTCGAGCGCGGCCATGTGATTGCAGTAAGCGCCCACGATGAACAGACCGATGGCAATCAGACCGCGCCGTCCATCCAAGACGCCGCCGCGCACGATCCCCTGCTTGAACGCGATCGCCAGCGCGCTGCCGAAAAACGACAGAAGTGGAAACGGACTGGCGCGTCGGAACGGTGCAGCGAGCCGCGCGTAGCGAACGCCGCGATCGATCGCATCGGCAGCATCTGCCCAAGACTCGTGGCGGCAGATGCCCTCGGCGCGGATCACGGGACCATCCGCCTCGACGGATTCATGCACGGGTCGATCGACCAAACGCAGCGCACCCTGACGACCGCAGCGGACGACCCAGTCAGGGAACGCAACGCGCCGTAGCCATCCGCCTTGAAACCAGAGCCGCCGATTGATCGCGATCGCGCTGGTGTCGGCGTGCGCCGTACGGATCGCGTTCATCAGTCCTGTCTGCAAGTTTGGCTCGAGGCTCTCATCACTGTCGAGCAGCAGCACCCACTGGTGCTTTGCAGCGAGCGAAAGTGCGAAGGTCTTCTGCCGTGCGAATCCCTCCCACGCATGACTCACAACCTGAGCACCAAGTCGCCGACATGTCTCGATCGTTCCATCGGTACTGCCGCTGTCCACCACGATGATGGCGGCGGCGATCGGGCGCACACTCGTTATGCAACGCTCGATCGTTCGCATGCTGTTGCAAGCGGTGATGACCACCGCCAGATCGATTCCCTCGCTTACTGATCGCGCACCAGCCACCGCTCGAATGTAGTCCATCACCTGGTGATGGGTTCGCTGCGATCCGCCATGGCCGCGCGCAAACGGCGTGCGATCGGCACCGCACAGATGAGTCCGATGGGCACCGCCACAGCGATATCTGCTGCACGATTCAACAACTCCGCGGCAAGACCGACATCGGTGCTCCACAGTGCCATGCGTTCACCTGCGAGTCCCATGGCCCACTCGCGAATGCCTAGACCATTACCGATGAACGGCACCAGATTCGCCACGCCCCCGATGCAAACAGCGCGCGCGCAGTCGATCGGCGACAGGGCAACGCCAAGCAAGCCGAACACGGCCCAGTAGCGCGTGCCCCAGGCGAGCAGATCGACCTGCCGCCACGCGAGCGCATTCAGCAAGCGCTGAGCAGTCGTCGGATTGACGGTGCGACGAGCGCACCAACCGAGCGAGGGCATCGCGGCCATGATCCAACCGAGCGAGTGCATGCCGCTCCACTGCGCCACCGCGACCGCACCCGTGAGCCAAACGATCGAAAATGCACAGACAATGCCGGCTTCCACCACGGAGATGGCCGATCGCCGGAGCGGGATTCCGTTCACCACATCCTGATGCGCGATGCGCCCCACCAGACCGGGTCGCAGCGGGAGATAGTTCAGCACGCTTGATGTGGCGATGAGCTGAACCATCTCGAGCCGTCCAATGCGTCCGAACGGTGCCAGCAGAGCATGAAAGATGCCGCCGCAGGCGATGAGATTGACGAGCAGCGCTGCGACGCACAGCAGCACCTTGAATGGATCGGGATGGACGATGACCTTGCGGACTTGATCGATCGTGGGCGTGCTGCGGAAGATCGCAACGATGGCAGCGACAAGCAGCGCAAGCGCGACAATGAACGCGGCGATCCGCACGATGCGGCGCCGCTGTGGCGTCATGGCGTGGGCGCCTGCGCAGCGTCAGGTGCGGGCGCTGTCTCGCCACCCTGCGCTTCATCGGTCCCACCACCGATGTCTTCAATGCGCAACTTCTTCATGTTGTTCAAGCGGTCAGTCGCGCCCGTGCGCGCATTCGACTGCTGTCCGCGCATGCGTTCATCCGCACGCACCAACTCCCGCTCGAATCGTGCTCGCATCACCTGCGCGATCAACTGCCCATCGTCGGTTCCCGAGCGCTCCGCCGCTGCGATCTGCGGATCGTCCTTCGAAGTGCAGTGGCCAAGCAGATAACCCAATCGGACATCCGGGTCCGTTGTTGCGCGCGCCAACTCGAGCACTGGAGCAAACGATGGCGAGACTCGCGGACCGACCAATAGCAGCCACGCCTGTGCCATCGATGGCAGCTTCTCGAACGCAGTCTTGACCGCGTTGACCGCCGCAGCTTTGCGTTCGGCAGTCACCGACTTGTTGTCCGCCGCAAACGCCAACAGCGCCACTTGCACGAGGTCGTTGTCAGTCCGTACATCGCCTGCAGCACGAATCGCAGACTCCCACCATGCATCGTTCGTACGAACTCCCTGCACGAGAATCGACTGCATCGTTGGGACGACACCAAAAGGCCCGGCCGTGTACGCGCCTGCGATGATGTTGAAGTTGCTCGCGATGCGCGCATCAATGATGCCTCCCTCAAGCGGCTGCTGGCTGACACGCAGGCCAGACTCCGACCAGGCGAAGTCCCATGTCATCGACATCGACTGACCGGGAGCAAGTTGAATCGCACGGTCGAAGGGGACAATCTGCGGCTGCAGGCGTGAGACACCCTCCTGAGTGGTCGAGGAAAGCCGCGGCTGGACAAGCACAAGATTCTCGACGGGCCCCGTCGGTGTGACCGCGAGCGTGAGCGTGGTCTGATTGGTCATCACGAGTTCAACTCGAATCGGATCGAACGGCTCGACCGCCGACGCGAGCGGTTTCACTTCAAAGCGAATCGGTACATCAAGACCATTGAGGTAGCGCTCCATCATGGATGGAATCGAAGCAATGATCCCATCAAGCTGCTTCACCTCCGGCTTGTCGGGCAGCGGCGAACCAAGGACCGCCTTCAGACGATTGGCCGCGAGAATGCCGATCATCGTGCCGCGCATGTCTTGCGCGATGTCGAGAAACGCACGCGCTGCTCCCTTTCGGTCCGCTGTCGCCTCGAGGCATGCAGCGCGCAGAAAGTGCGTGGGCGGCTGGTCGCGGGTCCCTTCTCCAAGGAAGGCGAGAGCGCCCACCGCATCGCCCGACTGAAGCCGCTTCCATGCGTCAAAGCGTTGGCGGACATCATCGGGCAATGGAACGCGCTTGCCTGATTCACTGAGCAGGTCCTCGACGATCGCGCTCTCGGCGCCAAGAAGCGCTGCTGATACGGCAGCATCGAGGAGTTGCGCGGCAGCCTCGCGCGACGACACTTCGCGCTGAGCGGCTTCCTCCTCACTCTTCGGGGGTTGCGCGGGGTTCAAAGGAGCAGTGCGGTCCGCCGAATCCTTCGCAACCTTTGCGAGCCGAACAATCGCGTCCCCTGCACTTGGCGACTTGAAATCCACTTCAATCGCAGCGGCTACGGTGGCGATCAACGGCGACGCTGGAAACGGAACGGCCGCGCACTCGGCACGCGTGAGTTCCGGATTGTAAGTCTGAATGAGGGTGATCTGGCGCTGTGCCGAGTCACTTTCATGCTGGCGCAGCGACTGCAGCGCGTCGGACGAACGATTCGATCCCCACAATGCGAGCGCAAGATCGGCTGCGGCAACATTCCGTCCAATCTCCTGATCCTCGCGGTTTGGGAAGCACGGAATGGCAAAGCGAATGACTCGCGCGGCTGATCCGTAGGCGCCTTCCTGCATCAGCAGGGCGGCGAGCCGCGTCCACCCGCGGAGTTCCGTTGGGTTCGCCATCGCGGCGTTCACCAGCAACTCGCACTCATCGATCGGATCCTCGACGCGCTCACTGATGAACCCAGCCGCTGTATCAGCGGCTGCCGGGAACGATGGACTCAGGCTGAGCGCAAGGTTCATCGACTTGGCGAATCCCTCGACGTCGTCGGTTCGCGACTGGAGTAGCGCGAGGTCGTAGGCCAAACGCGAGGCGACTGCAGGGCCGATCACCTTCACCGATTCGGGGCTGAGCAGTTTGTTGAATGCCGAGATGCGCAACTCCGCGGTTTCGCGGCGGTCAAGTTCAATCAGCAACCGCCGCAACCTGATCTGTTCATCCGCAGGACGAAGTTTCGAAAGACGCGCGAGAGCTTCGATGGTCGCGGCATTTGCAGCGGGCAGCACATCTCCCGCGTATCCCGCCAAGGCCAACAGGAGGTACCAACGCTCCGCATTTTCAGGCTCGAGCAGCGTCGACTTCCGAGTCAGCAGGATCGCACCCTCAAGTTCGCTCACCGAGATGTCGGCAGGGTTCAGAATGAGATATGCCTCACGCAGCAGCGCCTCGCCGTATCTGGACTTCATTCCCTCCTCGAGCGTGCGCGATTCCTGCGACGGAGCGGGCCCATGCAAGGACATGCACACCGCAATCAGGGCGACCAACATGCATGAAGTCTAACCCACCTCGCTACACTCTTACGCTTCATGATTGGTCGGCGCGCGATGTTTTCCATGACACTTGCAACGGTCGTCGCCGCTGCCTGCTGCTTCGGCGCAACAGCGCAGCAGCCGTTGGCGAAACTTTCGGAGAAGATCACGGAAGCCCCCACGATCACCGCGGCTGCGAAGCCCGAAGTGGACAAGTTCATCGATGCGGTTGACAAGTCACTCGCCAGCAAGGATCCGCAGTTGGTGAAGACGGGCCGAGAGCTGGCGGTCACCATGCTGACTCGTCAGAAGGTCAGCAACTCCTTCCGAACCTCCTTCGCCGCGCTCATGCTGCCCCGACTGTTGAAGGTGGTCGAGGCTCAGAATGGGTTCACATCGACGAACGCCATCGAGGTGATTGAAGCGCTTCAATGCCCTGACTCGATCGCTGCGCTCGCCGATCTTTCATCGCCTGTGTCGCACGAGCACCTGTCCACACGCATCGTGGCGTCGGCTGCGCTCGCATCCTTGAGAACGCCGATCGAACTGCAGCAAAGCCAAGCGGACTCGATCATCAAGGACATCGGCGCCAACCTCGCGAAGGAGACGGACTGGATGGTCACTGCGTATGACCTGCAGGCGCTTCAAACTTTTTCTGTGCTCCCTCAGGTACCCAAGCAAAGTCAAGCCACCGCGCGAAACTTGCTCATCGGTTCGCTGGGATCGATCGTGACCCGTGTACGCAAGGGTGAGGCGGATGCAAGCCTGATGCGAGCCGTCCAACGAAGTCTTGCGATCTATTTGCGCGATCAGGTTCCAAAGGCTGCACCCGCCGACGTTGCGGCCTACGTGAAGGGGCTTGAGCCAACGCTGAAGGAGATCAAACTCCTTGCTGAAAAGCCGCCGGCAGGTGCGACGGACTCGACCGCCTTTGCGCAGGCTGCGAACAAAGCGGATTTGATGCTGCGCAGCTTCGGGAGTGCCAAGCCCGCAGGCAAGACGCAGCCCAAGCCACCTGCGAAGTGATCGCCGCGTGTGATCGCACCGCCTCGGGCGCGTAGCCTGACCCGCGATGCGATGGACCGCATGGATCGTTGGCGCGCTCGTTCTTCTGTCGCTGTTCGTCTGGAGCTGGAACGGTGGCGCGCGCCGTGCCGATGTGCGGGTTGCAAGCGCGGATGTGTTCACGCTCGATCCGCAGCGGATGACTTACATGCAGGACCTGCGCGTGGGACGCGCGCTGTTCGAGGGGCTCTGCTGGAGCGATCCCGACACGGGTGATGCGGTCGAGGGCGTTGCGAAGTCTTGGGCCATCTCATCCGATGGTCGTTCCTACACGTTTCATCTGCGGCCCGATGCGCGGTGGAGCAATGGTGATCCTCTGACTGCGGAGGATTTCAAGGAAGCATGGCGGCGCATGTTGCTTCCCGATCTTGCGGCGGACTACTCGGAACTGCTGTTCCCAGTGCAGGGCGCGCGCGCATTCTTCACATGGCGCGCCGCACAACTGGAGGAGTACGCAAGAAGCGAGAGACACTCCGCGGATGCCGCGCAAGAATTGTGGCGAGAAACGATTGCGCGCTTCGACTCGACGGTCGGCATCGAAACGCCGGATGCGCACACTCTGGTCGTTCACTTGGAGCAGCCTGTTCCCTACTGGTTGGATATCTGCGGATTCCAATCGCTCTCGCCTGTGCACCGGCCGACGCTTGATCGATTCAGTCGCATCGATCCGCAGACAGCGATGCTGCGCACTGAACCAGGCTGGACGAAGCCTGGTGTTCTTGTGTGCAACGGCGCGATGCGGCTCGCAGACTGGAAGTACAAGCGTTCCATGCTGCTTGAGCCAAATCCGATGTACCGCGGCGCCCATCCCGCGCAAGCGCGCTCAGTGGAGATCGTGCCAATCGAGGACGCGTCGACCGCAGTGCTCGCGTACGAATCGGGCAGCATCGACTGGGTGAGCGATCTCACCGCCGAGTTCCGCGCAGAGTTGGTGAACGCGGGACGCAGTGATGTACATGTGCTGCCAGCGTTCGGGACGGACTTCTGGAGTTTCAACTGCCGCCCGACCATGCCCGATGGGCGATTCAATCCGTTCGCCGACGCGCGCATACGACGCGCGTTTGCGCGTGCAGTGGACAAGCGCGCGCTTGTGGAATCCGTCACGCGCCTGCATGAGCCGATTGCCACCACGCTTGTGCCGCCCGGCTCGATCGCGGGATATGAATCGCCAGCCGGGCTGCCATTCGATCTCACGGCGGCGCGCGCGGAACTCGCTGCCGCAGGTTGGAAGGACCGCAACGCCGATGGCCTCATCGAGAACGCCGACGGCGAGGTGTTCCCGCCCGTCGAAATGCTCTTCATGACAGGGAACCCACGCGTGCGCGGCATCGCGTCTGCGCTCGCCGCGATGTGGCGCGATGGGCTCGGCGTGCAATGCGATGTGCGCAGCAAGGATGGGAAGTTCGCAAAGGAGGATCTGCGCGCGGGAAACTTCATGATCGCGCGCGGCGGTTGGTACGGCGACTATCTCGATCCGACCACATTTCTCGATCTCTCGCGAACGGGCAACGGCAACAACGACCGAGGATTCTCCGATGCGCGCTTTGATGCGCTGCTCGCAGATGCCGAGCGCGCGCCCGACTCGGCGCAGCGAATGCGCCTGCTGAGTGACGCGGAGCGACTGATCATGGAAGAGCAGATGCCGATCCTGCCACTGTGCCGCTATGTCACGCTCTATATGTATGACCCAGATCGATTGCGTGGCATCGTGCGAACACCGCGTCTCGACCAGCGGCTGCAGCGGCTGCACATGAGTGACGGTGATGCGGAGGGCGCTCTGCCATGAGCGGCATGAGCGCACTCATCGCGCGACGGCTGCTGCAGTTGCCGATCGTTCTTGGGCTGATCCTCACGATCACTTTCGCGCTGCTGTGGATCATTCCCGGCAATCCGATGGAGAACGAGGGCCGACGCCCCTCGGCGGAAGTCGCCGAGGCGATGCGGCGTCAGTACCAACTCGATCAGCCTGGCACCTTCCTTGCGCAGTACGCGCTGCGCGCTTCGAGCATCGCATGGATCGCGGGTTCACATCCCGTTCCATTCGACCTCGGTCCGAGCATGCGTCATCCTGATTGGAGCGTGAACGAGATCATCGCTGCCGGACTTCCGGTGTCCGCGACGATCGGTCTCGGTGCGATCGCCATCGCGTTGATCGTCGGGTCGATCGCGGGTGTGATCGGCGGACTTCGGCCGGGAAGTTGGAGCGATGGCGCGACGCAGGCACTCGCACTCGTGGGCATCAGCGTTCCCTCGTTTGTGACTGGTTCGCTGCTGTTGGTGCTGCTCGCCGCGAAACTCCGTCTCGTTCCCGTTGGGGGTTGGGGCACGCCCGCGCACGCACTGCTGCCGATGCTGACGCTTTCACTGCCGTTCGCCGCGTACATCGCACGGCTACTGCGCTTCGGACTCGCGGATCAGATGCAGACGCATCATGTGCGGACCGCGATGGCGAAGGGTCTCTCGCGCCGTGAAGCTGCGGTGCGGCACGCATTGAAGAACGCATTCCTTCCTGTGCTGTCGTACCTCGGACCTGCGACGGCTATCGCGATGACGGGTTCCTTCGTCGTGGAGAAGGTGTTTGCCGTGCCGGGGCTTGGTCGGCACTTTGTCGATGGCGTGCTCGGCAAGGACATCACGCTCGTCATGGGTGTGGTGCTTGTGTACGCGGCGCTGCTCGTTCTGTTGAATCTGCTGGTCGACATCCTTTATGCATGGATCGATCCGCGCATCGAGATTGCGGCGCGTCCGCAGTAATCCGCACGAAGTACGATCCGTGCATGCGCCGCCTGCCGTTCATCCTGCTGCCGACCGTGCTGCTCGGCGGATGCATGGGCGCACTCAGCAGCAATGGTCCTGAAAAGCTGACGGTGAATCCCACGCAGTACCAGAGTGCCTTCGATGCCGCGTCGAGCGCAATCAGATCGATGGGATTCAAGATCGCTTTGGTCGACAGGTCGAATGGGATCATCGAGAGTGAGCCTCGCCATGCGGGCGGGGCGCTCGAACCGTGGCGGATCGACAACAGCGGTCCCGTGGACGCCGCCGGCAACACCCTCATGAGCAGGCGCCGGCGAGTTCGCGTGGAGTTCACGCCAGAGAGCGTGCCGATGGAGGCGGTGCGAGCCGATGGAACGCTGACGGGACCAGCGATCCCTGGCAGCACACGCTCAGATGATCGTTTCGATGTCCAGACTGCAACAGGCCCCATCGATATGGTGGTGTGGGTTTACATCGATCGGTCGTTTGTGGAGGGCGCGAAGCCTGATCCTTACACGGGTGGGTTCGCTTCGGTGTGGACAAACCGCATGAATCAGAAGCCTGCCGATGCGCAGGACGATTCGATCCGCGACAATCCGCTTTGGACTCCCATGGGGCGGGATGATGCATTCGAGCGAACGCTCACTGCGAAGGTGGCGGAGCAGTTGAAGGTGGTTGTTGCCACGAGTGCCGCTGGGGCGAGCGGCGCGAGCGCTCCGAGCGTTGATTCGCCTAAGGAGGCTGGGCGACAGCCGGCAAAGGGCCGTCCGAGCCCGTTCGGTACCGATTTGGCACCAAGTGACCAATAATAATCGGAATAATTTCGCAAATGTTCTTGTGTAATTGACATTTTCGCGGTGGAGCGCACCTTCAATCTGTCCGTAAGAGTTTGGAC
>JBJTUC010000088.1:0-22170 GCA_046080505.1 Planctomycetota bacterium | reverse complement strand
GAAGGGACTTCCGCCGCCGCTGGCGCGGGAGGTGGTGTTGGCGAGGGGACTTCCGCCGCCACTGGCGCGGGAGGTGGTGTTGGCGAAGGGACTTCCGCCGCCGCTGGCGCGGGAGGCGGCGTTGGCGAAGGGACTTCCGCTGCGGGCGCTCCAGTGGTGGCGGGCTCAACGGACGATGCCGGCGCAGGCGTCGGCTCCGCCACTCGCACAACGGGCGCGATTGGCTCCTGTATCGGCATCGACTCGGTCGTTCCACTGATGGCGGCGTCAATGGGCTGAGGTGCGTGCTCCACGGAAGCGGCCGTAGCTGAAGTGGAGGGCGCGCTCGCCATACGAGATGCCCGACCAGAGTCTGGGTTGACGGGTGACTCTCCGGTTTGCCCGTCAACACCACGCGATGACCACCCTGTACCGCTGAACACTGCGCGCGGCTGCGACTCCTCGCTGCAACTCGCGACAAACAGCCCACCGACCGCAAGTGCCAAAATCGAAACTCCCCTCATGCTCCGACGACTTGGCACCACGATGATTGCGAGCAACAACGCCATCGTGGGGGAGAGTACATCGCCCATGTGACCATAGATCGACTGCCGATCATCCAACTGCAGTACCGTGACGAACCCACCTGCAGTGCGCGGCGCAACCTCCGCTCCCGCAATCGGTGCTCCCCCGCTGTCGAAAGCCCGCGAGAGTCCCGTGTTTGCAGCGCGCACCATGGGCAGGCGATTTTCAATACAACGCCAGCGCGCAAGCAGATCATGTGTCTGCCGACCCGAATCACACTCGCCAAACCACCCGTCATTGGAGAGGTTCACAAGCAGCTTGGCCTTCTTCTGACCGACATCATCATGCGTAATCCGACGCACGACCTCCGCCATTGTGTCCTCAAAGCAGATGGGGGTAGCAAGCTCGACAAAGCTCCCATCCGCGTTCACCGCGGTCTCGCCGCGACGCCGCAGCGTGAGTCGGCGCGGCACCGACGCCGCATCGAGATCGAACTGCATGCCAGTCGCACCAATGGCAAGCAGCCGCTCTTCAAGCCACTTCCAGTTGGAAACATACGGCATGGTCTCGCCAAAGGGAGTCAAGTGAATCTTGTCGTAGCGCTGATAGGGTGGCTCGCCGTCCACGAGGTAAGCGCTATTGAAGTGCTCGCTCCAGGCCCAGCGATCACCATTTTCACGAAGCCCGATGTACACGGGACTGCCAACGACGAGAGGCGCATCAATGCGTCTCGAAACTTCTTTCGCGAGCGCGGCAAACCTGTCACCTGGCCACCACTGACCTTCCATCAACTTCTGCAAAGTCGTGGATTCGAGCCCAAACCCCGGCAGCATCGTTTCAGGCCAAACGACAAAGTCAATGTTCCCGCCACCACGCGATGACTCCACGAGTTCGATGGTTGCCTTCGCGAACGCTTCGGCATCCTCCTCTTGCTGCTGTCTGCTCCATCGCATTTTGTTGCTTGTTGGCACATTGGTTTGCAGTACTGCGACACGCAGCTGCGAGCCAGAGGATTCGGTGCGCTGAATGGCATCCCACTCCGAGAGTCGGTGTGCTCCATATGCGAGTGCGCCGACCCAAGCAATTGCGACCGCAATACAACCCTGCAACACATGTCGCCGAAGGGTCGGATCCGGCGTGCCTCGCCGCAGACAGATCAGATCCACGAACACGCCCACCGTTCCAGAGACCAACAGGGTCACGAGCGGAACACCGCCGATATCGGCCACCTGCGCCAAGAGTGGAAAGTCCACCAGAGGCTGCGCAAACGCATACCACGGGTAGCCATGAAAGATCACGTTGCCCTGCAACCACTCCAAGGTGATGAGAACGGCAGGAAGACGGATCGCACGCGGAAGGTGTCGCCCGATGAAGCCGTGCCGCGTTCGCCTCATGATCCAAACCCCCGCGACCGCATACAGCGCGAGATATCCGCAGAGCACGGGATATCCAGCCACCGTGACATCGATCATCCAGCGGTGCAGCCACAACCAGATCGCGAGCGCACTCGCATAGAGCGCCCACCACATGTGATGCGGCAGCCGATCGCTGCTTGCAAGCAGCGCCCATCCGAGCGGGATGATCAGGGCCACCGGCCAGAAAGAAAGTGGCGGAAACGCGAGCCCTAGACAGAGCGGCGTCAACACGCAAAAGAGCAGCGCGAGGGGTGTCGAAGGAACAAGCGTGCCCGCCCCAATCGATGTTGGGGCGTTCACGTCAGTTGCCCGAGTAATCGATGATGCGGCTGATCTCACTGCGCAGATTCGCTCGGTGGACGATTCGATCAACGAAGCCTGCATCGAGCAGGAACTCGCTGGTCTGGAAACCCTCCGGCAACTCCTGCCGAATCGTCTGCCGCACAACGCGCGGCCCGGCAAATCCGATGAGCGCCTTGGGTTCGGCAAAGATCACATCGCCAAGCATCGCGAAACTCGCCGTCACTCCGCCCGTGGTCGGGTCGGTCAGCACCGAGATGAAAAGCCCGCCCGCACTATCGAGTCGTGCAAGCGCCGCGCTTGTCTTTGCCATTTGCATCAGCGAGAACCCCGACTCTTGCATGCGTGCACCGCCCGAGCAACTGACCACGATCAGCGGCAGTCGCTCAGCAAGCGCAGCCTCGACAGCACAAGTCACCTTCTCGCCGACCACCGAGCCCATAGAGCCGGCGAGAAAGTTGAAGTCCAGTACCGCGAGCACCACGCGCCTTCCTTTGATGAAGCCTTGTCCCACTTGTGCGCCATCGAGAGAACCGGTGGCGCGCTGCGCCTGCTCAAGTCGCTCCGGGTAGGGCTTCAAGTCCACAAACTTCAGAAGATCCGATGGGGCAAGATCAGCCTGAAGCGGTTCAAAGGTGCCCAGATCGAGCAGCTGCTCGACGCGCTGCTTGCCGCCGATGCGCATGTGATAGTCGCACTTTGGGCAGACCATGAGATTCTGCTCAACCGCCTTGCGAAAGAGCGTTTCGCTGCATGCGGGGCACTGCATCCAAAGTCCATCGGGCACCGCGCGCTTGGTGGCGGGAGCCGCTGCCACATCCCATGTCGGCTGAGCCATTCGCGTCATCCTATCGACCCCGAACAGCGCGATCACCTCGGATACGCGATCGCCGCCCGCCTGTTCGTTGCACCGAAGACATGCGCACCCGCTACAAGCGTGTCGCATCCGGCGTCCCTGCAGGCGGCCGCGGTATCGACTGAGATGCCACCATCCATCTCAACGCGGCGCAGCGGTCCACACCGCTTGCGGATAGCGCGGACTTTCGGAAGCGATGATCGCATGAACGCCTGCCCACCGAAGCCTGGCTCGACACTCATGACGAGAAAGAGATCCGCCTCATCCAAGAGGGGTACGAGCGCGGTCCATGGCGTCTTCGGTTTGATGGCAATGCCGGCCGTCAGACCCGCCTCCTTGATACGCCGCAGCAGTTCGCGCGGCTTTCGTTCCACCTCGAAGTGAAAAGTGATGTTGTTCGCGCCGGCACGCACAAACGGATCGATGAAGTCGCGCGGATTTCCGATCATAAGGTGCACATCAATCCACACTCGCGGCGCAGCGCGCCGCACCGCGGCGCACATCGCCGGTCCCATCGAGAGATTCGGCACGAAGTGCCCATCCATGATGTCGACATGGATGTAATCGGCGCCGCTGCGCACGACATCACGAACCTCCGCACCGAGGCGAGTGAAGTCAGCCGAGAGGATCGATGGCCCAACGAGCGCCGCTGCGAGCGGTCCTCGGAAAGGACATATCGATGTCCCTGCGGCATCGCCTCTCTTCGCGCCGCGCTGCGTACGCACGATCAGGGCTTCGCCGGCACCGTCTCAGCAGGACCTGCCGTTGCTCCACCCGACATCTGCGCGGTCTCAGGCACCTTCACCTTGGCACCCTTCTTGAGCGCCAGTTCGTAGGCGTCGAGCGTCGCTTTGAACGCAGCCTTCCGACTCGGGCTTGCGATGCGGTAGGCCTTCTTCTGCGAGTCGACTGCCTTGGCGAAATCACCGCGCGCATACTCGACACCGGCGACGGTCGCGAGCGCCGTCGGGTCATTCTTGCCGGCGATCTTCAGCATCGCCTCTGCCGCCTGCATGGCAAGGTCGTAGTCATAACTCTTGTTCGCGGGGTCCGAGGAAAGCTCGATTGCAAGATCCCGAAGTGCTGGCGCATCGCCAAGCGCGACGAGCCCCTTGAGGAGTTCCGCGGCGTACGCCTTCGCCCCCGCTTCGTTGCCCTCCACATTCAGCATCACGTCGTACTTCTCGATCGCGATCGGAGCGAAGATCGCAGGGTCAAGAGCGATCACCTCATCGAAGCGCTTGTATCCATCCTTGTAGTTTTTCGTCGCAATCGCACGGCGTGCCGCATCGATGAGCGGCTGTCCCTTCTTGGTCAGCACCGGGTCATAGCGTCCCGTGAGTGACAAGCGCACCGCCGTCTCGAACTCAGGCGCCATAGGGTGCCCGATGTAGACCACCTTGCCCGTTGTCTGACCCGACTGCACGGTCGTCACAAAGGCGCACGGGATTCCCTTTTGCCCCGATGCAGCCATGAAGGCGTCATTGACCTTCTTCTCTGCATCGATTGCCACGGGGTAGGACATTTCAGAGCCGCGCTTCTTGACGAAGGGCTCAACCTTTGAACGCTTCTCATCACTGACGCCCACCACCACGAGTCCCTGATCCTTGTAGGACTGGTACATCTCGTTGATGTGCGGAATGGATTTGAGGCAAGGACCACACCATGTGGCCCAGAACTCAACAACCAGAACCTTCGTGCCCGACGCTGACATGTCCTCGATGCTGCCCTGAACAAAGTCAAGACCGTCGAGTGCTGGGGTCGCATCACCAACGGCGAGTTTCTTTTGATCTTGCGGACCAATGGGCGCGAGACCAAGTGTGGCGATGAGCGTGAGAGCCAGGATGGATGTGGTTCGGATCATGTGGGTACCTCGGGTCACTGGCTTCTCTAATTATAGCTTGGCTCGGTTTGCCGATCGATGGCTTTAAGACACTCGAACGACTTGCCTTCGAGCATCTCCAGCGAGGCACCTCCACCCGTGGAGATGTGGCTGAACCCAGACGCATGCCCGCCACCCTCGACCGCAGCAGCGGTATCGCCTCCACCGGCCACGCTGGTGGCACCCGCCATGGTCGCGCGAACCACAGCGGCAGCAACAGTTGAAGTTCCCGCATCGAAGGGCTTCCATTCGAACGCCCCGAGCGGACCATTCCAAAGGATGGTGCGAGCCGCCGCCACCACCTGCGCGTAGTGCGCCGCAGTTGCTGGACCGATATCGAGCCCCATCTGGTCCGCGGCGATTGCACCGACAGCGACGCGCGTTGCCACACCCTCCTTCAGTTCCGCACCGCACACATGGTCTGTTGGCAACTCGATCCGCGTGCGGTTGCCCGCCGCGAGTTGGAGAATCTCCTGAGCCTGCCCGAGCATGTCATCTTGAACGCGCGACCGCCCAACCGCGACACCCTGCGCCTTCAAGAAGGTGTACGCCATGGCCCCACCAACAAGAATCGAGTCGACCCGTCCGATCAGGTTGCGAAGTGCAGCCAACTTGTCCGAAACCTTCGCGCCGCCGATGATTGCCACGAATGGTCGCTCGGGTTTTTCCAAAACGCCTTGCAAGAAGCGAATCTCTCGGTCCAACAGCAGTCCAGTCACGGTCGGCTTGCGGGCCGCGCGAAACGCCAGCGGCAGCGCGTGCATGGAAGCATCGGTGCGATGTGATGCACCAAAGGCATCGTTGCAGTACACATCGGCGATCGCCTCGAGGTTCGCGGCGAGTGCCGCATCCCCTTTTTTCTCGCCCTTCTCAAAGCGCAGGTTCTCCAGCAGCAGAACCTCTCCCGCCTTCAGCGTGCGCGCGGCGTCGGCTGCCTCCCCGTCCGTGCACCGCAGGCCAACGAGCCGCAGCTCGGCGAGGAGCGGCGACAACTCTCGCAGTCGCGCGGCAATGGGCGCCATTGAGAAAGCCGCCTCATGCCCCTTGCCCTCGGGGCGACCAAGGTGCGATGCAAGAATCACGCTGCCGCCGCGCTTCAGCACGGATTCGATCGTGGGAATGGTGAGGCGGATTCGGCGGTCATCGGTGATCCGTCCGTCATCCTCCTGAGGAACGTTGAAGTCCGCACGAATGAACACGCGCTTGCCGGCCACAGTCGTTTGGTCGATCCTCGAGAGTGACATCGAGAAGAGGGTACAACCACTCCCGGTGGATCCCACACGAGTCATTCTTATTGTTGGGCCGACCGCGAGCGGCAAGAGCGCACTCGCGTTGGCCGCTGCGCGACGCATGGAGGGCGCAGAGATCGTCAGTGCCGATTCCATGCAGATCTACCGCGGCATGGACATCGGTACGGCGAAGCCTTCGAGCGCGCTTCGCGCGGAGATCCCCCACCACCTGCTCGACATCGCAGATCCCCACGCATCAGGGTTCACCGTCGAGAACTGGCTGAGCGCCGCCCGCGAACTGCTCGCCGAATTCGCCACGAGCGGCAAAGTTGCCATCATTGTTGGCGGCACCAACCTGTATGTGCAGGCGCTGCTGTCGGGACTCTTCGAAGGTCCGCCAGCGGATCCCGAGCTCCGCGCGCGACTGCAGACGCTCGAACCGGACGCTTTGCATGCGCAGTTGCAGCAGGTCGATCCCGCGGCCGCTGCGCGGATCCACCGCAACGATGCTCGGCGGTTAATCCGTGCGCTTGAGGTGCACGCGCTGACGGGCCGCCCACTCTCGGAGCATCAGCAGCAGTGGCATGCGAAGCCACATGTGCTTCCAAGTGCTTGGCGATGCATCGGACTGCTGCCTGACAATGCAGCAAATGCCCGCGCCATCAATGCGAGGGTCGTTGACATGATGGACGCGGGGCTCTTGGAGGAGGTGCGCGCGCTCCTCGCACGCGGCCCACTCGGTGTGCAGGCGGCAGAGGCCGTCGGCTACCGAGAGCTCTCCTTGCATCTGCGCGGACAGCGGCGACTTGAGGATGCAATCGAGGACACAAAGCAGAAAACGCGACGACTTGCGCGGCAACAACGCACATGGCTTCGTCGATTCCGACAGATTCCAAACTCCATCTGGTCGACCGACCTCCTCGACGAGGCTGGAGCAGAAATTTTTTTCGAGAATGTTCTCGGACGGGAGATCTCGTGATTTCCGCAGCGAAAACAGGGTTTTTATGAAATTCAGTGGCGGACAGTCCGCTGCTCAGCCGATGGGTTTCCGCTTGACTTTCATTTTTCGCGCTGCATGATGCCGCCCCTTCATGGCAAAAAAGTCCACATCATCGCGAAAGAACACACCGTCCCGCACCGCTCCAAAGTTCAGCGCGGGCGATCAACTGGTCATCGTTGAGAGTCCTGCCAAGGCCAAGACCATCACCAAGTACCTCGGGCCGGGGTTCAGGGTGGAGGCGTCGATCGGACACATCAGGGACCTTCCTGCCAAAGCACCCAAAGGCAGCAAGCAGCCCGTCCCTGGCGTTGATCTGGACGATGACTTCAATCCCACTTATGTCGTGGATGACGATCGCAAGTCGCAGGTCGCGAATCTGCGGAAGATGGCGAAGATCGCCAGCACCATCTGGTTCGCGACTGATCTTGACCGTGAGGGTGAGGCGATCGCATGGCATCTCGCCGAGCTGCTCGATGTGGATCCACGCAAGGCAAAGCGTGTTGAATTCGACGAGATCACGAAGTCCGCGATTCTCAAGGCCTTTCAGGAGCCACGACCTATCGATCTGGACCGGGTGAACGCACAGCAGGCACGCCGCATTCTCGACCGCATCGTGGGCTACATGGTCAGCCCCGTTCTCTGGAAGAAGGTGGCCGGCGGACTGAGCGCTGGGCGCGTGCAGAGTGTCGCGCTAAAGCTGATCGTGGATCGCGAGCGGGAGATCCGCGGCTTTCAACCCGATGAGTACTGGAAGGTCGAAGCGGCAATGACGCCAGACAAGGCGCGCGGCCAGGCACTCTCGATGGCGTGGGACGCCTTCCTTGCCCAGCGCGACGAGCGCGGCAAGGGGCCGACGGTCAAGGAACAGGCTCACTGGCTCGCGGAGCGCAGCGGCATCGAATGCGAACTTGTGCAGGTGGGTGGCAAACCCCTTGACCTTCGCCGCGAGGTTCCAAAGTATGAGGACCTGGCTGATTTCGGGAGTTCGAAGTGTGCAGTCGAAGTGCCGGCGTGGGTTCTCCGCAAGGTGGACGAGGACAAGTCAACCAAGACACCGATTCCACAGCCTGCAAACTGGTTCGACCCAGGGGAGGCACTCGTGGCTCGGGTGAAGTCCGTGGCGGAAGCCGTCGGACTTGAAACTGTGAGCATCATCATCGCGCCGAAGGCACCGACGACGGACCTGCGCGGCGAGGATGAGCCAGTCGGATTTGCACGCTGGCAGCGAGTCGTTCGCGGCAGCATCGGCGCTGGAGTCCGTTACAAGGTTCGAAGCATCGAGAAGAGTGCCACGAGCAGTCGACCGAAGGCCCCCTTCATCACAAGCACGCTGCAGTCGAGCGCCAGTTACGCACTCAGCTTCGCGGCGAAGCGAACCATGAGCACGGCGCAGCAGCTGTACATGGGCGTCAATGTTCCCGGCGAGGGCAGCGTCGGTCTCATCACCTATATGCGAACGGACAGCACCAACCTGAGTGGTGAAGCGCTCGGTGCAGTGCGTGCGTTCATCGGGAAGCACTACGGAGCGAAGTATCTGCCCGAAAAGCCTCGCTTCTATGGCTCGAGCAACAAGAGCGCACAAGAAGCGCATGAGGCGATTCGCCCGACGAGTGTGCTTCGCACGCCAGAGAGTCTGCGCGGCGCACTTTCGGATGATCAGTGGCGGCTGTACAACCTCATCTGGCAGCGATTTGTCGCCTGTCAGATGACGGATGCGCAGTACGAGTCGACGGCCGTTCTGCTTGAGCGGAGTGACAAGACAACGGGCGCTGTCTTCAAGGCAACGGGGCGCGTGGAGGTGTTCGACGGCTACACGGCCACCGGGATTCGCGGCGATGGCGATGATCAAGAACTCCCTCCGCTCAAGGAGGGTCAGGAGATGGCGCCATTCTGGCTTTCGCCAACACAAAAGTTCACTTCACCGCCAGGGCGTTTCAGCGAAGCAAGCCTTGTCCGCGAACTGGAGAAGCAAGGCATTGGGCGGCCATCCACCTACGCATCGATCATCGGCACGATCGAGGAGCGAAAGTATGTCGAGCAAGTCAGTCGGTCGTTCCACGCGACAGACATTGGAATGGCCGTGTGCACATTCCTCGAACAGCCCTTCAAGGACGGCTTCATGGATGTCGGCTACACGCGCCGTATCGAGGAAGAGTTCGACGAGATCGCCGAAGGCAAGGTCGAGTGGCACGCCATGCTGAGGCAGTTCTACGAGCCCTTTGAATCGGTCGTCGGCGGGCTGATGCAGTTAGCTCATGTGAAAGCCGAGGCAGATCCATCCCCCTATGCATGCCCCTTGTGCGGGCGCCGCTGCGAGTATCGGCTCGGCAAGACGGGGCGTTTCCTCTCCTGCAGTGGCTTCCGCGAAAAGGTGCTTGTCAAGCAGCCGCCGACCAAGACTGGCAAGGCCCGTAAACCAAAGGAAGAGTCTGCGTGCGTCTATGCGGCTCCAGTCAACAGACAGGGCAAGCCGCTCCTGCCAGAGCGTGTTGACATCAAGTGCCCTTTGGATGGCGCGCAGATGGTGCTTCGCACGGGCCGCTTCGGCGATTTCCTGACGAGCAGCAACCCCCAGACCAAGTTCATACTGAACATTGATCGGAAGGGGTGCGTGAGGTTCCCATCACCCAAGCCATACCTGACCGATCTCCCCTGCCCCAAGTGCGGCACCGCGATGAATCTGCGCACAGGCAAGCGCGGTCCGTGGCTCGGCTGCAGCGCATTCCCCAAATGCCGAGGGCGGGAAAGCTGGACGAAGATTGACGAGAAGAAGCAAAAGTCACTCGAGAAGGCGCTTGTGCTGCACGAGGCAAGCCAGCCGAAGTTCGAGATCACAACGATGTCGGGTGAATCGATCGCCGATGGTTCGCCCGTGGTAACGCTCCTAGTACCGAGCGGCGAAGCGCAATTGAAAGTGCACCCAGACTTTGAGCGAGAGAACAGCACGCGCAGCGCGGTTGCCTGAGAGCTCCGAGTCGCGCGGTCGTACGCGCGCTCAGTGTGTGGCTGGCTTCTTGCCTGGATATGCAAGCAGCACCAGTCCGAAACAGCCGACTGCCATCCACATCGGAACGCTGAACAGTTTGAGGTAGTCGATCGCCCCGCCCTGCGAGGCCCAGCCCCCCACGATGTTCGCAGCGAAGATGCTGCCCACGATCGTCCCGACACCGACAATCACCAGATTGAAAAGATTCTGTGCGGTGGCGCGCACATCCGTGGTGGTGTGTTCATCCACGATCATGAACGCCACGAAGATGAAGCACCCGAAACACAGTCCGTGCAGCGCAATGCCGGCGATGACGAAGGGAAGCGATGGCGCGTACGCCCACAGCGCCATGCGAGCCGCGTACGCGGCAAGTCCAATCAGCAGAAGCTGCTTGCGCGAGAGAAACTTCGTGAGAATCGGCATTGCGGCGAGGACAAGAATCTCCGTCATCTGCCCGATGGTCATCAGTCCACCGCCGACGCCAAAGACCTGGCTGATGGTGTTGTCGAACCATGTCTTTTCCCCCACCTTGGCCTGCACGCCACTGATGAAACCATCCGCCTGCACGAAATAGAACTGATGAATCACACTCACGGGCACTGCCACAAGGAACAGGAGCAGGAGCGGCTGTCGCATGATCTCGCCAAACGCCTCCAGCCAAGCGGTGTTTTGCTTCGCATCCTTGGTGGGCGGCGTGTGGGGAAGCGTGAAGCAGTAGAGCCCCATCAGGACTCCGATCGCCGCGCTCACTTGAAACGCGACCGCACGGCCTGCGTTCTGGGCTGCGGCGATCTCCTCGGGTGATCCGCTCGTCGGCGTATGCATGCGAAAGAGGATCTGGCCCACGGTGATGCCGACTGCGATCCAGCCGAGCGTTCCCCACAGCCTCACAGGTCCGAAGTCCTGATCGCGGTTGGGCAGATGCGCGAATGCCAGTGAGTTGGTGAGCGCCATCGTTGGCGCGTAGACGAATCCATACAGAGCAGACAGCCCGAGGAATGTGTTGAAGTCACTCGTCATGCCCATGAGGTAAACGAGCAGCGCCCCAACAAGGTGACTGACACCCAAGATCTTCTGCGTGGCGAAGGTTCGATCAGCAAGTTGTCCGGCGATGAATGGACCGAGCACCGCACCGATCGCTCCGACCGAAAAGCAGTAGCCCACCTGTGCGCCCGTGAACTTCAAGTGCCCACTGAGGTAGGCGTACAGCACGGGCAGCCATGCGCCCCATGTCGCGTACTGCAGCAGCATCATGATCGAGAGGCGCGACCGCAGATACACGATCGGTGCCGAAGCTGAAGCGACGCTTGTCTGGGACATGTTCATCGCCGTGGAGAGTAATCCCGTGCGTCCATGGCGTGGCGCGCGATTTCGGCATCATCGCCGCTACACTCGGGGCATGCAGGATCGCAGGCAAACTCGGCAAGTGACCATCGGCGATGACCATGTGGGACGCGTGACAATCGGCGGCGGCGCTCCCATCCGCGTGCAGACCATGACCGCTGGCTACACCCACGAAATCGACGCATGTGTTGCGGAGATCGAGCGTTACCGCGCAGCGGGTGCTGATGTCGTTCGAGTAGCCGTGCCGGAGCGGAAGGACACGGAAGCGCTGAAGGAGATTCTCAAGCAGGTCCGTGTCCCGATTGTCGCCGATGTGCACTTCCACTATCAGCGCGCGCTCGAAGCTGTCGAGGCCGGCATCCACAAGATTCGGCTGAACCCCGGCAACATCAACGACCGAGATCAGGTCAACAAGGTGATCGATGCGTGCAAGGAGCGCCGCATTCCAATCCGCATCGGCGTGAACGAGGGATCGATCATCGAGCGCAAGGACAAGCAGCGGCGGATGGAGGAACTCGGCAAGTACTTCGCCGGCCACCGTTCGGGACATTTGCTTGCGCTGATGATCGCGAAGCTCGAGGAGTATGTCGACATCTTCCGCGAGCGGGACTTCCACGACATCGTGATCAGCGCGAAGAGCATGGACGCAGCACTCGTCATTGACATCTACACGGAGATCGCGGCTCGCTTCGAATACCCGCTTCACCTCGGTGTCACGCACGCAGGCACGAAGGACAGCGGTGCCATCCGCAGTGTCGTTGCTCTTGGCAGCCTGATTGCCAACGGGATCGGTGATACGGTGCGCATCTCATATGCGAGCGACCACATCGATGAGGTCAAGGACGCTCTGGAGATGCTCTACTGCCTCGGCGAGCGCGAACGCAAGGGCGTCGACCTCATCGCCTGCCCCACCTGCGGGCGCATTCAGGTCGATCTGTTCACCCTTGTCAAGGAAGTCGAGCGCACCCTGATGCCGGAGATCCAACTACCGATCAAGGTTGCAGTGATGGGCTGCATCGTGAACGGTCCTGGCGAGGCGGAGGGTGCCGATGTTGCCGTCTTTGCGGGCGACCGCCGAGGCATCATCTACGTGCAGGGTGAACGCGTTGCAAACGTCGAGGAGAGCGAGATCCTTCCCCGCCTGCTGAAGGAAGTGAAGGAGTTTGAGGCGCGAGTCAAGGCTGGCGAAGCCAAACTTGGCGAAAAGCGTGTGGAGATCCTCCCTCCTGCCCCGATCGGCGAACTTGGCAGTGGACACGCAAAGATCGCCGCAGGCCAAGTCGAGCAAGTGACGATTGGGCGAAGTTGATCGAACCAGTTCTGAGTGGCGTACGAATCGCATTGCAATGACATTGCAAGGAGATGAGCGCATGACGAGACTCGCCAAGACCAACCGAATCGCCCGCGCGCAGAGTGGACGCGCATTCACCATCGTCGAACTCCTCGTCGTGATCTCCGTCATTGGGCTGCTCCTCGGCCTTCTGATTGGCGGTCTGCGAGCCGCGATTGCATCGGGCAAACAGACCAAGGAAGCCAATCGACTGAAGCAGGTACTTCTGGCTTGGCAGATGTACAGCAATCAGTACGAGGATCGCCTCCTTCCCGGCTATCTCGAGCAGTGCATGGGTGATGTCGGAGTCCAGACTGGACCGCAAGACAGCGCATCGTGGCAAGTGCGTTTTCGAAACAAGCGCGGCCAGGAACTTGCACCCGAACTCTGCCAGGCGTACCCGTGGCGCCTCGCTCCGTTCCTTGATTACAACTACGACGCGATCCTTGGCTGGCGGCTCGACATCGCCGAGGATCTCGATACCGCGCTCGCGTTGGAGACGGAGCAGGTTCAAGATCTGCCGGGGTGTCTCGCGTCCGTAGGCGCAAACATAGATGGAGCGGGCACGGAACTGCAGCCTGCGTTCGGATACAACGCCTATTACCTCGGGGGATGGTGGCGCTGGATCAGCAGCACTCCGCGCCTGACATTCGCAAACGCAACGCAGACCCAAGGCGGTACGAGCGGCACCAATGCGGCGAGCGTGACGGCCTTGTCCCAGTCCAACATCAATCGCCCGGCAGAGATTGTTGCGTTCTGTGGGAGCACATTCCTCAACGCATCGACGAACCCTTATGTAAAGTTGAACGACACCCTTGCTGGCGCTCCGTGGGTCGTTCCACACAAGCTCGGACCGACGGATGTGTGGGGCTTTGGTGGGGCCGTTTTGGAGTCGGCTTCGCTGAGTCCAATGGATCATTCAGGTGGCGATGCGCTGTCTGCCGCTGTGCCTGCAGTGTTTCGTGCGTGGTTGTCACCCGGCCCCAGACTGTTGGCCGCACCCGCCCCGCAAGGGGACATCGGTCACCTGATGGTCTATCAAAGCCAGGCGATTCCTTTCGAACGCTACGGCAAGGCAGTATCGGTCGGCTGCTGCGATGCGAGCGTCAAGTTCCTCACGCTCAAGGCGCTGAATGACCTCCGACTATGGGTTCCCTCTGCCGACACTGCGCAGTTCTCACACACCAACTGAGAGTGCTCACTCAACATCCTGCATCGGATCCGCCGCTCCCAACGCGGTACTCGCGCCTCTGTCACCCTTGCGGGTAGTCCGCCTCAAGCGCGGCACTCGCGATCGTGACGTCGTCGGCATACTTGATTCCATTCGCATGCTGCTTGAGGCAGTTCGTAAGACGATCGACGTCTTCACCGCAGGATCTGCTTCCCGCGAGTGCAGCAGTCACGCGAGCAGCTCCAAGCATCTCTCCCTCGGCATTGCGCTGTTCTTCCACCCCATCACTGAAGATGACGAGCCGATCTCCCGGCGCCAGTGGAATATCATTCAATTCATAGTCGAATCCCTCCACGACACCAACGGGCACACCGCCTGACAGCTCCACGCTTCGTACCGAACCGACCTGATCCACGACCCGCAGGTATGAATGTCCAGCATCGACAACGCGCGCACGGCGAATCGATGCATCGATGTTCGCCATGACAAGCGTGGCGAACTGCCCCGCGACAGCGCGCGCGCAGACAAAGTCCGACAGATCACGAACAGCCTTCAGCGGTGCAACTGCAGCCGAAAGCGAGGCATCAAGATGCGCGGTCATCGCCGCCATCAGCAGTCCAGGTCCGAGACCCTTGCCGCTGACATCCCCAAGGCACAGGCTCAAACCAGCCCCATCTGGCGAGCCATAGGTGGCAAAGATGTCCCCGGCCACCACCTCGCCAGGAAGCGAGAGCATCCTCCAGACCACTCCATTGCGCCGTCCTGCCTGCGAGCCCATCATGCGCTCTTGGACTTGGCGGGCGCTGTTCAACTCTTCAAGCAGATCACGCTGGCGCTCTTCCATGTCGCGCTGACGAAGTCGCGCGAACGCAGCTCCGCACCACCGCCCCATGGCTTGTGCGAAGGAGAGCACCTGATCAAAGTCGACTTTGCCGACGAACTCGTCGAGATAGAGGCATGTGTCGATTGCAGATCCAGAAGGAATCGGAACACACAGTGCCTCGTTTGCACCTGATCCAATCATGCTCTGCGACGGAGAACTCGCAAAGTCATCTCGTACGCAGACGGGTCTTCCCTCGAGCGCAGCACGGATCAGCGTGCGGCTCAGTGGACGAATCTTCGATGACCCCTTTGGCCACTCGGAGACCACGGTCACATGCCCTGCCTGCGGATCAGATCGAACTACCAGTGCTCGCTCGCACTGCGTTCCCTCCACGCACGAGCGAACCACCTGCCCGGCTGATGCGGACTCCGCGTCACCAGAGTAAATCGAGACGGATGCGGAAATCAGCAGTTCCAACATCCGCTGGGAGTCGCTGCGAACTTGCGCACTCTCCATCACCTGCACAGCCGATGATTCCACCGCAGCGTCGTGCAGCATGGTGGTCGACTCAGGCATCTGATCGCCGATATCCACACGCAAAGACCAATGAATCACGCCGATGCGATCACCACTCCGAAGGGCCACGGGATGGCGTGGCTCGAGTCTGATGCCGTTGAGCATGGTGCCATGACGGCTTCCAAGATCACTCACCGTCCACTTGCCATTGATCACCCCAATGGAAGCGTGCTGCCGCGAGATGGATGGATGGTCAATCCGTAGGTTTGCGCCCGTCGATCGCCCTACCACGAACGACTTGGTTCCGGGCTGCAGCACCACGGGTGATGCGGGGCATCCCCCGAGTGGAACGATTGTGCACGGCAGTTCGCTCATCAGACCCCACTCATCCTGCCATCACTCCTCAGGAGAGCACGGCTTCCTTCGTCACTTCCGGCGACACCGCATCGCCCTGCCGAAGCGAAGAGTCCGGGTCGCCTCCATGTCGCTCCACCCCAAGCTTCGCACTTGCCACCAGACCCTCCATGACACCGATCGCCTTGTCCGAGTGTGAACGGAAATACATGTAAGGGAAGAGCGAGATCAGTGCGACCACCAGACCACTCGCGGTCGCCACGAGCGCCTCCGCGATGCCCGCAGAAACCAGCCGCGGATCGCTCAAGGTGTCTTTGCCTCCGAGCAACTCGAAACTGCGGATGATGCCCGACACGGTGCCCAGAATCCCCAACATCGGAGCGGCTGTCACGATCGTCGACAGGATGTTGAGAAACCTCTCAAGCCGTGGGCGTTGACGCTCGACCGCCGCGATGGCGATCGCATCGGATGGCCCATCGCTTGCCAAGTCCGCAGCGACTGCAGCGAACGGTCCCTTGTCCTCCTCGGCCAAAATCAGAACGGTGTCCGAATCGTTCATTCGAAGCGCGTTCACCATGGCGCGAAGTCGTATGCGTGAGCCGCGTGACGCCATACGGCGCCAGAACCAGACGCGTTCGACGGTGAGTGTCACCGAAACGATGCTCAGCAGAAGAAGCGGCCACATCACTGGTCCGCCGCGTTCCATCAGGAGATGGAAGTTGCTCCAAAGAAACTCCATGGTTGGAGCATATCGAAGGACGCGATTCCGGCGCGCGGTACACTTCGGGGGATGGCGAGCGCAATTGTGTGCGAGCAGGATGTGTTCACCCCCGAACTGCTCGGGGCCATTGAGCGCGAGCTCGAACGACATGTCGATGCCGCCGAGTATGCGCCGAATCTGCAGGCTGCGGTTCGGCATGCGCTCTTGAGTGGCGGAAAACGGTTGCGTCCAGTGCTTGCCGTTCGTTGTGCCGAAGCGGTAGGTGGCGCAAGCGGCGATGCGCTCGCCGCGGGTGCTGCCGTCGAGATGGTGCACGCGTTCAGTTTGGTGCATGACGATCTACCTGCGCTCGACAACGATCTGATGCGGCGCGGGCGACCGACCGTGCATGTTGCGTTCGGTGAGGCGATGGCGATTCTGGCGGGTGATGCGCTGCTTGCGCTGGCGTTCCAAGCCGCTTCAACAACGCGGCAGCATGCCGATGCCATTGTTCGGTCCGTCGCGTATGCCACAGCGCAGATGATCAACGGGCAGGTACTCGACACGCTTGGTGGGCACGCTGCCGAGCAATCGCCGCTGCAGCGGCTCCACTCGATCCATACCCAGAAGACAGGTGCGCTCATTCGCTGTGCGTGCACAGTGGGAGCGATTGCCGGAGGCGGCAAGAAAGCGCAGGTCGACTCGATCGTCCGTTGGGGCGAGACGATCGGGCTGATGTTCCAAGCGGTCGATGACCTGCTCGATGTCACCCAGTCTGCCGAGCATGTCGGGAAGGCGGTTGGCAAGGACCAAGATGCTGGCAAGATGACCTATCCAGCCGTACTCGGTGTGGATGTCACGCGCGCCGAGATTGAGCGACTGCGACGCGCCGCTTTGGATTCGCTTGCTGCCTTTGGCGCGCCCGCCGATTCTCTTCGTCTCTTGACGGACTATCTCGCAGGGCGAACCCGCTGATGGCAGCATGACGATCCTCGAGCAGCACTCACGCCAACCACCCCTTCGCTGCCTGGCCATGCCTGACCACGATGCCGAATTTTGAACGGTTTTTCCATCACTACCCTATACTCACGGAGCGGTTATTCGCCCAGTCGAGCGACCACGGAAAGGTTTCATGAGCATCCTGCAGACGATCCAAACGCCCGCCGACCTGAAGGCGCTTTCTCCAGCGCAATTGCCACAACTCTGTCAGGAGATTCGGCACGCCATCTGCGATCAGGTGGCCCGCAGTGGAGGACATCTCGCGCCGAACCTCGGGGTCGTCGAACTGACCGTCGCCATGCACTATGTGTTCGACTTCGCTCATGATCGGCTGCTGTTCGATGTCGGTCACCAGTGCTACTCCCACAAACTCTTGACGGGGCGTCAGCACTTGTTACCGAAGCTTCGTCAGCGTGGCGGCATGGCTGGTTTCCCAGAACCACGCGAATCACCCTTCGACCTTTTCTCAGTCGGTCACGCAGGAACCGCCATCTCGACGGCAGTCGGCATGGCGCGTGGTGACACGCTGAACAACGAGGGCTGGTCGCTCGACAATACAGGTGGGCGGAGAACCGTTGCGGTCATCGGAGATGCATCGATCGTGAACGGTGTCGCGATGGAGGGACTCAACAACGCCGGCACGCTCGGTCGGCAGTTCCTCATCGTGCTGAACGACAACGGGATGAGCATCGCGAAGCCTCAGGGCGCCGTCGCTTCCTACTTCGCGCGGCTGCGCCTGTCGCAGACCTACGGCGAGTTCAAGCGCCGAGCCAAGGAGATGGCAACTCGCATGCCGGGCGGCGAGCGGCTCAAGGATCTGTATCACCGTATGGGTGAGTCATCGAAGGCTTTCATCGCAGAAAACCACTGGTTCGAGCACTTTGGCATCGTGACCGTTGGACCGATCGATGGCCACGACCTGCCCACACTCATCGAGTTCCTCAATGAGGCGAAGCACTTTGACCATCCCATGGTTCTGCATGTGAAGACTGTGAAGGGCAAGGGCTTCGAGTTTGCGGAGCAGGACTCCTGCACCTTCCATTCACCGAGTCCGTTCACATTGGAAACGCTGGAGAATGAGGGCTGTCGAGTCGAATTGAAGAAGGGCGGGCGTTCCTTTACCGCTGCTTTCGGAGATGCCATCGGCGATCTCATGGCGTCCGATCCACGGGTTGTTGCATGTACGGCTGCGATGCCAGACGGCACGGGCATCAGCAAGGTCATCGAACGCTTCCCAACGCGCGTCTGGGACAGCGGCATTTGCGAGAGCCATGCACTCGACATGATGGCTGGCCTCGCCAAGACCGGTTGGAAGCCGTTCTTTGCCGTGTATTCCACATTCCTGCAGCGTGCATTCGATCAGGCCTTTCAGGAGGCGGCACTGCAGGGCTTGCCAGTTCGTCTCTGCCTCGATCGTGCAGGTCTTGTCGGCGGTGATGGAGCGGTGCACCATGGATTCTGTGACATTGCTCTGCTGTCGGTGCTTCCAAAGGCCTGCGTTATGGCCGCGATGGATGAACCGAGCCTGAAGGCTTCACTCGCGTTCATGGCGGAGTACGGCGAAGGCATCTCTTCCGTGCGTTACCCCCGCGACAATGTGAGCGCGCGCTTTGCCGCCACGCCATGCCCACCGTTCGAACTCGGGCGCGCACGCCCGCTGATCACGCCGGACCACCCAGATGTGGCCGTGCTTGCCTTCGGCACCTCAGTGATCGATGCTGCGACAGCTATCGACTCTCTTGGCGACGAAGTTTCCGCCGCTTTGTACGACGCTCGCTTTGCAAAGCCTGTGGACGAACTGTTGCTGCGAGCCTTGCTCGAAGCCCGCATCCCTGTCGTCACCGTCGAAGATCATTCGATTCGGGGCGGGTTCGGCAGCAATGTGCTTGATGCGTGCAACCGCCTGGGGCTGGACACTCGGCTTGTCACTCGGCTTGCCTTGCCGGACGGATGGATTTACCAAGGTGAACGCAAGGAGCAACTGGTCGAGGCGGGTATAGACCCTGCCACCATCGCCCGCACGCTTTGTGCTGTCGCCGCTGCGCCCATTGAGCGTGCGCCATCGGCCAAGACTGCCGCGCACCCATCCTGAATGCACATCGAGTTGGCGCGCTTGGTTCTTGGAAGTTCGGTCGCTTTCTTCGCGACCGACTTCTGGGGGTCGTACTGTGGTCCCCGTGGCGCCTGCTCGTCATCAGATGCTGGGCGCGCGCGGCGAGGACGCTGCGGCGCAGTGGCTCATCGCCCGCGGACTCGTGCTTCTCGCGAGAAACATCCGCCGCGGGCGTGATGAAGCAGACCTTGTGTTCAAGGACCCCACAAGCAACGTTCTGATCATCATGGAAGTGAAAACACGAACGCATTCGCGAGCATGGCCCGAGGCGCGTGTCGATAGGGCGAAGTCCGCAGCACTGCTTCGGCTCGCGCACAGGGCGCTGATCGAGACTCCACAGTGCAGCGGCGTTCGGATCGATGTGCTGTCCGTGAATCTTCCGAGGCTGGGCGATGCAGTCTTCCACTGGTTCCGAGATGCGGTCCCCGTTCCAGTCGCTTGGAGTCACTCGCGCGGCAGATAGCGCGCGACAGCGATGTCAGTCAAACGCCGAGTCATCTGATCGATGTCATTCGTGACCCATCGGTCACGAAGGGACGCGAGATACCGATACTGCTCGTACCGCGCCCGCTGCTCCTGCAATCCGCCGCGTATTCGCCGCTGCAGCGTGGGATCGAAGATGGGGCGTGCCTCGATGATCTCCTCCGAGAGGAGGCAGAACCAATACACACTCGTACCACGCTTCACCTCGGTCGTCGGTTTGCCCTGTTCAGCCGCCGCGAGCGCCTTTCGAATGTCCTCGGCCAAGTCGAGCCCTGCAATGCCCGACGGCGGCAACTTGTCCTGCCGCCAAACGCCATCGCGCTCCATGCCGGCGACCTTGGCCACATCGACAAATGACTCACCCCGCATGAAACGCGCACGGACATCCTCGAGCATCGCCGTCTCCGACTCGGTCACGCGGATACGACCGATCGTCACGATGGGAGACGGATCGAATTCCTTTTCCAAAATGCTGTACTGCCGCTCCACATCTCGCCAACTCACGATCGTGCGCGGCTTCACGCGACGACTGAGCAGGTTCTGCGCCAGAGCCTCGTCGCGGCGCTCTTGGAGGTACTGATCCATCGTCATACCGAACTGGTCCTGCAGGGACTGCGTTGCCTCCGTGCGATTTCCGCCGTAGCCGGAAACAGTCTGCTCCTGCACGCTCTGCAGCCATGCGAACAGGCCTTCACGCATCTCTGGAGTCAGCATGCCCTCCGCCTCGGCGATGATCAGTTCGTTGTTGATGTACTGCTCGAACCGTTCTGCGACGAGCTGCGCGATCATGCGCTGCGCCGAGGCGCGGGGGTTTTCTGCAACGATGCGCAGAATGCGATCTTCAATCGACTGCATGAACTTGCTCGCATAGACGGGGCGTCCATTGATCTGCCCAACGAGGCTGTCGACCGTCCACCGCCCACCCGGCTTGACGCGAATGTCCTCCGTCGGCGCGAGTGTTGCCACTGTCTTCTCAGTCCCGTCCGACCCCGTCTCGACCACCGATTTCTGCGTGACCACTTTCTCGCCGCCACTCTCCTGCTCCACTTCGCTCGTCGATCGCACCGAGGGTGACGCAAAGACGCTCGGTGGCACTTGGACGACATCGTTCGGGTTCACTGCGCCCGCCCTCGCATTGAAGTCGCTCGTTCCAACTTCTATTGCCGTGTCTGGTCGATCGACCAGTCTTCTGCACCCACTCGGGGCGAGAAAAGCAGCCGTCACGAGGGCACACAGCGCGTACCAAGCGCAGTCACGAAGAGTTGAAAGGCTCGAAGACCTCGCCACGCCGAAAGGCTACCGCGGACCAAGTGGCGGCAGACCTATACTTTGCTTATGAGCGACATCAGCCCCGAGCCCAAACTGCATGTGGACAGCGACTGGAAAGCACAGGCGGAAGCCGAGCGAGAGAAGCTCAAGAAGATTGACACCGAGCGGAGTGAGAAGGCAGGTGCTGACTCGGAGGAACTGCCGCCGGCCGATTTTCGAACGATTGTCGGCATGCTTGCGACCCAAGCGCTTGGCGGGCTTGGCGCATACGGCGATCCGCAGACGCGTCGCGTGGTCGTGGATCTTCCGGCGGCGCAGTTTGCCATCGATCTTCTGGGCGTGCTCGATGCCAAGACCAAAGGCAATCTCACGGCGGAAGAGTCAAAGGAACTGACGGGCATACTGACAGAACTGCGTGCTCGCTTCGTCCAGTTCGCGCAGATGGTGGCGGCGCAGGCGGCAAAGGGCGGTAGCGCCCAGCCCTCCATCACTTCTGCAGCGAGCCCGTCGGCGGGCGCTTCGTCCGCAGCGCCCAAGAGCAAGATCATCTTTCCAGGTTGATGCCGCTCGCGGGATCCCTTGCTGGTCTCGCTGCGCTTGCTGGCCTCTCTGCGCCGACCCGATTGCATCAGCCGAATGCCGGCAGATACACATTCATCGCGCTCATCGCCAGCTGCACTCCTGCAAGCAACACGAACGGCAGCCGCACTTCGCTCGGAGTCCAGTCCGCGCTGCTCCCCCGTACCGCAGCAACCGCAAGCGGCAGAAGGAAGAGCAGCGGCAAGTCAACATAGCGCTCCCACGCCTGACTGTTTGCGCTGAGCGCCGCGGTTCCTGCAAGGGCTGCACAGGCGAGCGTGGTTTTCCATCCGTGCGCACCAGGCGCGCTTGATCGG
>JBJTUC010000087.1:0-1185 GCA_046080505.1 Planctomycetota bacterium | reverse complement strand
ACAACGGGAGCATCCGATGAACTTTCATGGGGTGCACAGTTCCATCAGCCATTTCACGAACGGATGGTTCGTGCTGTCGCTGCTCCTCGGATTGGTCGTGGCCGCACTCTGCGGGTTCGCGATCGCGTGGCATCCGCGTCGCTCGGGAAAGGGTGATCCCGTGGAGGATCTGGAACAGCGCAACACTTTGATCGTGCTTGCGCTCGTGGGGGCAGTCGTGTCGGAGTTGGTGCGCGTCGATTCGGCGATGGCGTTGGTGATCTTCGGCATTGGCGGTCTGATCCGATTCCGTACCGTGCTCGACAATCCGAAGGTCACTGGCAAGGCGATCATGGTGGTGGTGATCGGTCTCTCGTGCGGACTTGGCGAACTTGCGATGGCAGTGTTCTTCACAATCTTCTCATGGTTGCTCATCTTCTGGCTCGATTCGACCGTGGGCTTCCGTCTGCGGCTCAAGTTGCCGAGCAAATCCGATCCCAAGGCAGTGATGCTGACGGCCATGGAGTTGATTCGCAAGGTCGGGGGCAAGATCTCCTCCGCGCAGGAGTACGAACACAAGCGTCAGGTGATCATTGTCGGCAAGGTGCCATCGTCCGCGGATCCCGTGAAGTTTCAGGCATCGCTGATGCATCGCCTTCCACCAGGCGAAGACATCGAGATTGATTTGAAGACTGGATGACTCGCGAGCCGCCGACTCTGCAGTTCGATCATGTCGTGCGCGAGTTCGCAGGTGGCGTGCGTGCAGTGGATGGCGTGACGCTGTCGTTGGCCCCTGGCTCGTTCACGGCAGTGATCGGCCCGAGCGGATGCGGCAAGACAACGCTGCTGCGGCTCGCCGCGGGTCTTGATTCGACGACGGCAGGGCGGGTGGATGCCGGAGACATGAGTGGTTCGCGGTCGGTGTGCTTCCAAGATCCGAGGCTGCTGCCCTGGCGGCGTGTGGTGGACAATGTCGCGCTCCCGCTTGAATTGGCGGGCGTTCCCCGCGCACGGCGACATGCGAGTGCGCTCGATGTGCTGCAGGCAGCGGGGCTGGCGCACGCCTCGCGCATGTTGCCTTCGCAGTTGTCGGGTGGGATGCGCATGCGCGTGGCGCTCGCGCGCGCACTCGTGACGAAGCCGCAGGTGCTGCTGCTCGACGAGCCGTGCAGCGCGGTCGATGAGTTCACACGCATGCAGCTTGAT
>JBJTUC010000086.1:0-5774 GCA_046080505.1 Planctomycetota bacterium | reverse complement strand
GATGACCTTGCCAGTGGGGAGCGCGGCGGATGAGTTGTCGAGCGCG
Organism: Planctomycetota bacterium; assembly: GCA_046080505.1. GTDB lineage: Bacteria > Planctomycetota > Phycisphaerae > Phycisphaerales > SM1A02 > F1-60-MAGs104. The sequence continues at coordinate 5,728 of JBJTUC010000086.1, read as the reverse complement.
CGCACGCCGTCGGTGGGCGGCGGAAGTAGGTAGCCGAGGTTTGGCTCGAGCGCGGTGCGGTCATCGGCCGCGAGTTTGGCGACCCACGCCTTTTCAGGCGCGGCGCAGTCGACGCGCGCGGCGGGTGCAGCGGGTGCGGCGGGGTCAGCGGGGGGATTGGGCGCAGTTGGTGCTGCGGGAGAATCGGGATTGCTCGGATCGGTGGGGGCACCACCGAGGTCCGCAGGATCGGTCTCCGCTGGTGGCGGGTTGGCAGGCGGATTCTCGCTCGGCGGCGGCGCGGGCGGCGCTGCTGGTGGCGGCCCATATCCGCCGCCGTACTGCGGAAGTGCAACAGCGGCAGTAGCCGCGAGGGTCAGGGTCAGTAGGAACGCCACACCCAAGCTCACGCCCGATTGTTTGATTCGCTGCTCCATAAGGGCAATGGTAACCCGCGTCGCAGGGTGGACCTAGCGCCCTGCGCAGGTGTCGGTTAGTGTCCGCCAATATCACCGCCTCGTAACAAGGGTCTTGAGGCCGCGAGAAAACAAGTGTGGGGCTGCGATCCGTCAATTGTGGCGTCTACGCTCAGTAATGATCGCTCTCTTGATTACATTCGACCGCTCAAGTCCAAGTGCTTCTTGGCTTTCATAGCCAACTATCCTTCGACTTAGCGACTCTTCTACAACCACCGGCTAACACGCTTCACGCATTGTCGATCAGACGCACCGCGCCGAGGCGCGCGGCGATCAGCGCACGAAGCGCGGGCGGCTGCCGCGGCGGGGCGTTCAACTGCGCTGGTTCGAGTGAAGTGGCATCGCGCACGACCGCATATTCGATCTGCAGCTGATGCCGTTCGAGTTCCTCGCGCATCGCCGCTTCCGCCGCGGCGATTGTCTTCTTCGCCGCATCTTCAGTCGCGTTCTCCTGCTGCTGCAGAATCTCCTGCGCTCGCCGCAGCGCGCGCGACACGCCGAGCGCACGATCGCGCTGGTGCGGCTCCAGAAACCTGTTGCGGCTACTGAGCGCGAGGCCATCTGTATCGCGCACGGTGGGGCAGGGCACGATCTGCGGCGTACAACCTTCGTCTTGCGTGCGCGCCGCCTGCGCCTGCGCGCGCGAAATCTCCACCATCTGCGTGATCACTCGCAGCTGCTGGAAATCCTTTTCGCCGAAGTACGCGCGCTGCGGCTGACACAGTTCGAACAGTCGCGCCACCACTTGGCACACGCCTGAAAAATGCGTTGGTCTGCACGCGTCCTCAAGCCGCGGCCTTATCGCAACGGGCGGTAACTGCAGCGCACTCGCCTCCTCCTGCGCCCGCGCCAATCCGCGCGGATACATGATCTCGACCGTCGGCACGAACACCGCGACCGCGCCCGCCGCCTCGCACCCACGCGCATCCGCGTCGAGCGTTCGCGGATACCGACTGAAATCCTCGTGCGGCGCGAACTGCGTTGGGTTGACGAAAATGCTCACCAGCGGCGGCAGCCCGTCCCGCACGGCCCTGCGAATGAGCTCGAAGTGCCCCTCATGCAGCGCGCCCATGGTGGGCACGAATCCGCGGCCTTTGAACGCCGTAAGCCCTGCTGTGGAGTCAACGATTTCCATTTTGTGGAGTTGCCGAGCGTTCGATGGGGGCTACACTTGGGTGCAGTTGAGAATCAGTCTCAATTGACGGACAGGCACAGTTCCCACAAACCCGTCCGAAGAGAGATTCCGCACCATGCAACTCACGCAGCAAATCTACCTTGACAACGCCGCCACCACCCCGTGCGACCCGCGCGTGGTGGAGGCGATGCTTCCCTATTTCACCGAAAAGTTCGGCAACGCTGGGTCGCGCAACCACCGCTTCGGCTGGGACGCCGAAGACGCCATAGAACTCGCGCGCGAGCAGGCCGCGAAAGTGATCGGCGCGAACGCCAAGGAAGTCATCTTCACCTCCGGCTCGACCGAGTCGAACAACCTTGCCATCAAGGGTGCCGCAGAGATGTACGCGCGTGCGCCAAAGGGGCAGTCAGGGCGCGGTCACATCGTGACGGTCGCGCATGAACACAAAGCCGTGCTCGATCCCGTGCGCCGCCTCATGCGCGAAGGCTTCGAGGCCACATTCATCACGCCGCCCGCCGATGGCGTTATCACCGTTGACCATATCCGCGAAGCGTTGCGGCCCGACACGATCCTTGTGAGCGTGATGTGGGCGAACAATGAACTCGGCACCATCAACGAAGTGCCCCAGATCGGGCGCCTTTGCCACGACCGCGAGATCATCTTCCACACCGACGCGACGCAGTGGGTAGGCAAGATGCCGACCGCCGTGGAGACGGACTGCATCGATTTGCTCTCGTGGAGCGGTCACAAGATCTACGGTCCGAAAGGCGTGGGCGGCCTCTATGTGCGCCGACGCAAGCCGCGCGTGCGGCTCGAATCGCTCGTGGACGGCGGCGGGCAGGAGCGCGGCATGCGTTCAGGCACGCAGAATGTGACAGGCATCGTCGGCTTCGGCAAGGCATGCGAGATCGGGCTCGCGGAGATGGACAAGGACCGCGCGCACCTGCAGCCGCTGCGCGATCGCCTCGAGCGCGAACTGACATCGCGTCTGGAAGTCTGCCAGGTGAACGGTCATCTGACCAAGCGTCTACCGAACATCTCGAACATTTCCTTCGGCTTCGTTGAAGGCGAGAGCCTCATGATGGGTGTGCGCGACATCGCGTGTTCGAGTGGCAGCGCATGCACGAGCGCGAGCCTCGAACCGTCGTATGTGCTGAAGAGCCTCGGCATCGGCGATGACCTCGCGCACTCCTCGCTTCGTCTTTCGTTCGGGCGTTGGACGACCGCGGCGGATGTCGATGCCGCGATCGGACTCATTGAGCGCGCCGTCAATCATCTTCGGTCGATGAGCCCGCTCTTCGACCTGCATAAGGAAGGCGTGGATCTCTCCAAAATCGTGTGGCAGAGCCACTGAACCAAAGCAAGGACCAAACAGGATTTCAACATGGCATACAGCGACAAAGTCGTGGATCACTATGAGAAGCCTCGCAATGTGGGCAGCTTCGGTACTTCGAAGGAAGTGGCAGCCCGCAAGGACATCGGCGTCGGCATCGTCGGCGCGCCTGAGTGCGGCGATGTCATGCAACTCCAGATTCGCGTGAGCGATGCTGGCGTCATCGAGGACGCGAAGTTCAAGTGCTTCGGCTGCGGTTCGGCGATCGCTAGCTCATCGCTTGCGACCGAGTGGATCAAGGGCAAGAAGGTGGATGAGGCGCTCACGATCCGCAACACGCAGATCGTGGAGGAACTCAGCCTGCCGCCCGTGAAGATTCACTGCAGCGTGCTTGCGGAGGATTCGATCCGCAGCGCCATCGAGGACTGGAAGCGCAAGAGCGGCAACGCATCGGACGCGACCACCACAACCACCACAACCACTTCGACCGCAACCGCCGCCGCGCACTGATCGGCACGGCGCCATTCGTTCACTGATTCGCGTTCACGCAACTTTCTGAGACCATCCGAGAACACCATGCCACTGAATGTCACCGAGACAGCCGCCCGAGAGATCGACACCATCATCCGTCAGCAGGGGCTTGATGCCTCGAAGATTCGCCTTCGCGTGGGCGTGAAGGGCGGAGGCTGCTCGGGCTTCTCGTACATCCTTGACCTCACGGAGGTACAGAAGGAGACAGACGAGTGCTGGGACTACACCTACACGCGCCGCGTTCAGACAGCGGAGCAGGGCAGCAGCGAGTCGGTAGGCGGAGGCACCGCCACCGCGGTCGCGACAGCTGCATCAGGTGGCGAACCCTTCACGGTGCATGTCATCTGTGATCCGAAGTCGTACCTCTACCTCAACGGCACGACGATCGACTTCAAGGACGAACTGATGGGCCGCGGGTTTGTGTTCAACAATCCCAACGCGACCAATACTTGCGGTTGCGGCAGCAGCTTCAGCGCTTGACGAACTCAGGCGTTTCCACGCGCGGCTCGATGAGCGCCGCCGACTGCTTGATCGCCTGACCGCTCGCTTCAGCAAGCGGCAGTGGGCTGACGCCCGATCCGACCGCGCGCCTCATCCACAAGTCCGGCGTGAATCGTCCGATCGATGTGATGCGCCGCGTTTCGGCCGCGATGTCCTTGCCGCGCATGAACGAACGGATCTGGTGGCTCATCACATGACCGATCGTGTAGTCCGCCAGGTACAACGGGTGGCCGATCATGTGCTGATACGCCGCGAGCAGATGGTTCGGATCCGCGCCGAAATCCCGCTGGTAGAAGCGTTTCCAGAGACGGCTGGCGATCGCCAGCACCTCGGTGCGCAGTGCGGCTGCATCGGCGCGCGGGTTCGCATAGAGCCAGCGCCACGCGTGCAGTTCGAGCAGGCTCGGGCCGGCGATCTGGCACGCCGACAGCATCGTCTGAATGCTGTCGATGGCGAATGCGCGGTCGGCAGCAGATCCATCATCCATGCCGAGCACGCGCTTCCCGAGCGATTGGTAGAGGAACGCAAACGCCTCCGTGCACGCGGTATTGGGGACATTGCGCAGCGCAGGCCGCGGGACGAAGAAGGTGGAACAAAGCTGCTCGAGGTTGTGCCCAAGTTCATGCATCGCAGTATCGAAGCCATCCCAACCGAGCCGGTCCTTCAGCCGACTCGTGCGCAGCCACGCGCCGTACTCGGGCAGCCGCGGACGCATCGCGTGACCCGATCCGCGCGCGATCTCGACTCGGATGCGTGAGCCGAGGAAGTCCGCGTCGTCCGCCGAGAACCCAAGCCCGCGGAGCACTTGCGGCAGGGCGTGTTCAAACGCTTTCTCGTCGGGGAATCGTGCCGTGACTGCCGCATCGAGTTCGCTCGCCGACCGCGCCTCCGCGACATCATCGAAGTAGATGTCGAACGGTTCAAGATCGCGCCCGAGCCGCGCACGCAGGAACGCTGCGAGATCGACGCGCGCAGGATGATCGAGCAGATCCGTCAACAACTGCTCGACTTCATGCTCGCTCATCTCGCGCGCGAGTTCGAACTTGCGTGCGATGGCGGTCGGATGCTCCGGGTGATGTGCATCGAACTCCTGCGCAAGATGAAACTGCTCGATCCAGTGCTCGTACCGCGCAAGCCCGACCACATCCGCGCCGATGGGCGATCCGCCGAGCGTTCCCGCTTGCGGATCCCAGTCGCGCGAGTCGCTGCGATTCATCACCGCCAGCGGAACGCCGCCGTCGATGGCTCGACCAAGCACCGCGGCGAGTGCGCGCTGGCGCGGCAACCCGTTGGCATCGTTGTACTGCGCCTTGATCTCCTCGCGCACGAGCCAGTGAGCCAAAGAAGATCTTGGACGACGGCGTCGCGGGCGGCTTCTTCGGGGGATTTGAGTGGTATAACTGCGATGGGCGCGGCGGTTTCGGGAGCAGAAGGAGTTTCGGAAGGAGCAGTGGGGTCTGAAGATGGAGCAGTCGTAGCCGGAGCGGCAGTGCCAGAAACTTCGGAGGGTGAGGGCAGATTCGACGCCGAGGACGGCGCCGCTACAGGGGGAAGCGGGGCAAGTTGGTCGAGGAGCTCGTGGCGGCGGAGGGATTTTTTGCCGCATTAGGTATCGTCAAATACAACACCATAGAAAATATTCCTTTGGTTGCTAGTCAACGTTTAGCTGTAGAAAAAGAAGTTTTAGAAACAGCAGAAAAAATTGTGGCTACAAGTCCACAGGAAAAACAAAACGGATTCAAAAAATGGGCGGTAAGATTGTTAAAGTGGAAT
>JBJTUC010000085.1:0-7884 GCA_046080505.1 Planctomycetota bacterium | reverse complement strand
GTTCGCAGTGCCGAGGCCGACGATGTCATCGCTGAGAAACACCTTGTGGTGCAGGAACGCAGGCTGATAGCGGTACAGGCCGATGCCCGCGCCGAGAACTTCTTCGTAGTACGAGAATGTGGAGCGCTGCACCAGCGCGTTTCGGCAATCGTCTGGGATGAGGATTCGCACATCCACCCCGCGCAGTCTTGCGAGTTGAAGGCTTGTCACAATCGCTTCGTCGGGGACAAAGTAGGGGGTCGCGATCCAGAATCGGCTGCGCGCGTGGTGAATCGCCTGATGGAACATGAGCGCGCAGGTCTCAAGTTCATCGGCTGGCCCTGTCGGGACAATCAGCACTCGGTCGCTTCCGCGCTCGACTGCTTCCCATTGGAGCGTGGGGACTTGGCCTGCCGCCCAGTTCCAGTCCTCGCAGAACGCCAACTGTGCCGCAAGCGCGGCGGGGCCTTCGATTTGCACATGTGTATCGCGCCACTGACCAAAGGCGGGATCGGCGCCGAGGTGCGCGCTACCTATGTGGGTGCCGCCCACAAGGGCGGTGTGGCCATCGACGACGACGACCTTTCGATGATTGCGGAAGTTCAGATGAAAGGGATTCAAAATGCGCCTGGGTGAAAAGCGGGCACACTGCACGCCGCCACGCTCGAGTCCCTCGATGTACTTGTGGGCAAGCGCGAGCGATCCCACATCATCCACAAGAAAGAGGACCTTCACGCCGCGCGCTGCTGCCCTGAGCATCGCCGACTGCAAGCGCTGTCCGACCGCGTCGCTTCGCACGATGTAAAACTGAACACATGCTTGCTGCGTCGCCGAGTCAAGTGCAGACTCGAGCGCGTCGTAGGTGGCGTGCGCGTCCACGAGCAGTGTGGTGCGATTGCCATGGGTCCATGAGGTCGTCGTCAGTCTGTCCGCGACGATCTGCATCGCACCCTTGTGTTCACGCTCCACAAGCGGCATGTCGATTCGCCACGGGCGGATCGCATCGTTCGCGTTCTGCGCGAGTTGGTCGAGTCCAATCTGTCCGCGTCGGCGGGCGCGCACATAGCCATCGAGTCTGCGGGCGCCAAACAGCAGGTACAGCGGAATCGCGATGGGCGGAACAAAGATGAGTGCGAGCGCCCATGCGAACGCACCTTGCGGGGTGCGCCCGCGTCCAATCGCATCCACCGCCAACCAGATACCAAGCCCCTCGACGACGATGGCAACCGCAGCGATGATCAGCAGAAGATCCATGGATGGATTCGCGCTTCAGAGGCTACCTTTCGCCACATGCACGCCGTTGAACGCGCTGTCCCGCCAGTCCGTTCCTCAGCCCTTGCGATTGTTGTGGCAGCGCTCGGCTACTTCGTCGACATTTTTGACTTGTTGCTGTTCGCGATCGTTCGTGTGGACAGTCTGAAGTCGCTCGGTGTCGCGCAAGATCAGTTGAAGCCTGTGGGCCTTTGGCTCGACAACTTCCTGCAGGTGACCGGCTTGGTGGTGGGCGGTATTGCATGGGGGATTCTTGCGGACCGCAAAGGCCGCCTGTCCGTGCTGTTTGGCTCGATCCTCACCTACTCGGTGGCGAACATCCTGAATGCGTTCATCGCGGATGTTCCCGATGCGGGCGCAGGTGCGCTGCTGCACGCGCTTGGACTTGGTACGGCTGTCCATCAATATGGAGTACTGCGCTTTGTAGCTGGCTTTGGGTTGGCAGGTGAACTTGGTGCTGGTATCACGCTGGTGGCGGAACTCGTCAGTCCCAAGCGGCGCGGCATTGCGACCACGCTGATCGCAACGATCGGCGTCCTTGGTGCCGTCGCCGCGTTCGGCATCACGCGTCTGGTGGACTGGCGCGTTGCGTATCTGATCGGCGGCGGCATGGGGCTCGCGCTGCTGACGCTGCGAATCGGCGTGGTGGAGAGCGGCATGTTCGAGGCGGTGCGGACGAAGCCGAGCCTGGGGCGAGGATCGTTCTGGCTGCTGCTCTATCCGCGGGAGCGTCTGCAGCGGTATCTGTGCACGATCATCGCTGCGGTCCCGATCTGGTACTGCATCGGCATTCTTGTGAAGTACTGCGATGCGATCGGGCGCAGCCTTGGCATGCCCGAGCATGCACTGCCATCGCCGGGAGCCGCGATCATGTGGGCATACATCGGGCTCGCGCTCGGCGATTTGGCGAGCGGCCTGTTGAGTCAGGCGCTGCGCTCGCGCCGTGGCGCGCTGTGGATGTTTCATGTGCTGACTGTCGCGGCGGTGGTGCTGTACTTCACGGTCGCAGCTGGAAGTCTGGTGGCGTTCTATGCGTGTGCATGTGCCATCGGCTTTGCCGCCGGTTACTGGGCTGTGTTCGTGACGATGTCGGCTGAGCTTTTCGGCACGAATCTTCGCGCGACCGCGGCAACGAGCGCGCCGAACTTCGTGCGCTGGTCTGCTGCGGGCAGTGCGCTTCTGTGGACCACGGGTGAACGCATGCTCGGTGGCGGCGCATCGGCACCGTGGCAGTCGGCGGCAGTTGTTGGCGCGCTTCTGATTCCGCTTGCGATGCTTGCCGTCTTCCTGCTGCCAGAGACCTTCGGGCGCGACCTCGACTTCGAAGAGTCGTGATGCACGCATCGCCTATGCTGCGGTGATGCAGAGCATCCATGGGTTGATGTCGTCGGTGATCGATTACGCGGGGCTCTATCCGCCTGCGCAACTGGAGCCGTCGGTCGTGGTTCGACACTTCACGGAAGTGATTTCATCGCCACGCGCTTGGATGCTTGGTCGCTTGGTGTGGCCCGCCGACAAGCTTGATCAACTCTCGGAACTTGCGCAGGGGAATGCTCCGCGCGTCGAGCCGCCGTCGACGGAAGGAGCGTGGGCGATCACTTGTGTGCTGTCTCCTGCTGGAACGCCAGAATGCTCGCGGGACCTTGAGGCAGTGGACGCATTCAACGATCGGCAGTCGAGCGAAGGCGAAGCGGCCATGCGTATCGACTCGCTGGAGATGCGGGCGGGCACCGTGTCCGCTGTGGAACGGCTTGTTTCCACGCTGCCAGATGACGTGTTTCCCTACTTTGAAGTTGCTCTCGAGAGCGATCCGCGCGGCGTGATTGCAGCGCTCGTGGGTGAGGAGGCGGGCGTGAAGTTCCGTACGGGTGGCACCACTCCGCAGGCGCATCCAGCGGCCGGCGATCTCGCTCGCGGAATGCTTGCTGCTGCCGCGGCTGGTGTGCCATTCAAGGCGACGGCAGGCCTGCACCGAGCGCTCTGCCATTTCAACCATGCTGCGGGTGCGAAGCAGTTTGGATTTCTCAATGTGTTCCTCGGAGCGGCGATGGCGCAGGCACGTCGGATCGACATCGAAGGCCTCACGGCGTTCCTGACGGTCGAGTCGATGGACGACATCGAGTTCAGTGAACGCGCCGTGGCATGGCAGGGGATTCGTGTCTCGCGCGAGGAGATTCTCGATGCGCGATCCCGGCTGGCGCATTCGTTTGGGTCCTGCTCATTCGATGAGCCGTGGGATGATCTGGTGGCGATGGAGTTGGTTCGCGCGGTACCGAGTGGAGGCGCGGCGTGAGTCAGGCGAGTGGTTCTTCGTGGGTGGATGGTTCAGCGCGCGCGGACGGAGACTTTCCTCTGCAGAATCTTCCGCTCGGTGTCGTGGCTGCGGAAGGTCGCGGGCGCCGCGTCGGAGTACGCATCGGCGACTTTGTGCTCGATGTGCGAGCGCTGTCGGAGTGTGGGTTGCTCGCGCGGCTGGACAAGCGCATGGTCGATGCGCTCGCAGCCGACTCGCTTGTGCCGTTCATGGCTTTGGGGAAGAGCGCATGGCGCGCCGCTCGCGCCGAGTTCACGCGGCTGCTGTCATCTGACTGCGGTGATTTGCGCGATCATCCCAAGCGCGGCAACATTGTGCTGCCGGAGTGGGGGTTGTCGGTGCAACTGCCATGCGAGATCGGCGACTACACGGACTTCTATGCGTCGCTGCATCATGCGACCAATGTGGGCAGCATGTTTCGCCCGAATCAGCCGCTGCTTCCGAATTGGAAGCATCTGCCGATCGGTTATCACGGGCGTTCGAGTTCCATGGTGCCGAGCGGCGCCGCGGTCATTCGCCCCTGCGGGCAAACTGTGGCAAGCGACGAGGGACCGCCATCGTTCGGTCCGACCAAGCTGCTCGACTATGAGGTGGAAGTTGGCGCGCTGATCGGTCCCGGGAATGCGCTTGGATCGCCCATCCCTGTTGCGTCGGCGCTCGATCATGTCTTCGGGCTCGTGCTGCTCAACGACTGGAGTGCGCGCGACATGCAGAAGTGGGAGTACCAGCCGCTTGGGCCGTTCTTGGCCAAGAACTTTGCGTCAACGCTCTCGGGATGGGTGGTGTCCATGGATGCACTGGAGCCCTTCCGTGTTCCATTGCCACCGCGTGCTGAGGGTGATCCGCAGCCGCTTCCCTATCTGCGTCACGCGGATGATGTGCTGTTCGATGTCCAACTCGAACTGCTGATCGCAAGCGCTGGCATGCGCGAAAAGAAGATGCCTGCGGGCCGCGTCAGCCTCGGGAACTACCGCGATATGTACTGGACCGTGGCGCAAATGATTGCGCACCACACAAGCGGCGGCTGCAACCTCCGCACAGGAGATCTGCTTGCGAGTGGCACTGTCTCCGGCGCGGATCCCACGTCGCGTGGCTGCCTGCTTGAGCGCACATGGCGCGGGACGCAGCCCATCACGCTCGCCGATGGCAGTGAACGCAAGTTCCTTCAGGACGGCGATGAAGTGATCATTCGTGCATGGTGTGAACGCCCGGGCTCGGTACGCATCGGGTTCGGTGAATGCCGCGGCATCGTGTTGCCCGCGCGGACCTGACTCGGGCCGCGTTCAGCGGGGCGGTGGAACGGTGCGGTTCTGATTCAGGTAGCCGAGCAACTTCTTTCGGTCGATAGGGATCTTCACACCCGGCTTGATCTTCAGCGCATCATTCGTTCCCGCGGGAGTCTCGATCGCGAACTGAACGCCTGGACCGCTGTTGTATCGCTTCAGGCGCGCTTCATACGCGCCGTTCGATTCGCCCTCTTGCCGAGGAGCCTCCTTCTTCATCGTGTACACGGACACGACCGTCCCATCTGAAGCGAGGTAGGCGATGTCGATGTCGACGAAGCAGTCGATCATCCAAAAGAAACGCTCATTGCCGGCAGGGAAGACAAAAACCATGCCCGTGTTCTTTGGAATCTCCGTGCGCTTGGAAAGTCCCTTTGCAATCGCCTGCTCCGTTGCTGCGACTTCCAAGTCGAACGGTTCTCCGCCAAACATGATGCGCTCCACTGGTAAACCGCTTGCCGCCTTGGCTGGTGGCGCATCGGTCGACTTTGCTGGAGGAATAGACATCGTGGCTGCGAGCGCAACGCAGCCCACGACCGTGACCTTCGCTGCGATGATGAGTTTGATGATCGTGGCCTTGCGCATGCCTGCTAACTCAGTTGTCAGTCCCAGGTGTTGACCTTCTTGCCGTTGGTCTTCGCCGCAGCTGTGGTGACATGTTGCTCCCAACTCATCGGGTAGTTGCTGTCGTCGAGTTCAAGCGCGGCTTTCGTCGGATAGAGCGGCCGGAATGTGTCGCACATCACAGCCAGTTCATCCGTGCGAGTCGCGCCAATGGATGCTTCCACCGTGCCTGGATGCGGTCCATGTGGAATGCCCTGTGGGTGCAATGTCAGCGAGGATGCTTCTATGCCACGCCGCGCCTTGTAGTTGCCTTCGACGTAATACAGCACTTCGTCGGAATCAAGGTTGGAGTGGTTGTACGGCACGACGATGGCCTCTGGATGAAAGTCAAGGAGGCGCGGGCAGAACGAGCAGATCACGAAGTTGTGCCCCTCGAAGGTCTGATGCGTGGGCGGCGGCATATGGTGCTTGCCGACGATCGGACTGAAGTCGTCGATGTTGAAGATGTATGGGTAGTAGCAGCCATCCCATCCGACCACATCGAGCGGGTGATACGAATAGTTGTAACTGTGCACCAACCCGCGAGACTTGATGCGCACTTCGAACGATCCCCGCTCGTCGTAGGTCAGCGGCAGTTCAGGAATGCGCAAGTCGCGCTCGCAGTACGGGGCATGCTCGAGGAATTGCGCTGTCTGCTTCGACAGATAACGCGGCGGCGGCAGGATGTGTGATCCGTTCACCGATTCGATCATGAGATACCGCGGATCGGGCGAGCCATCACGAACCTTGTCGAAGACCATCTGATAGATGGTGCCCTTGGGGATCACGATGTAATCCTTCGGCTTGAAGTGCAGCGTTCCAAACGCCGTGAAGACGGTTCCTGATCCGTGATGGATGAAGATGCACTCGTCCCCCGTTCCGCTCTTGTACCAGTACTCCATCGGCTCGGCTGGAACGCACACGGACATTTCGACATCTTCGTTGCCGAACAGCACGACCCGACCTGTGATTGGATCGCCCTTCGGTGGCATCAGTGCGCTGCGCACATGTCGCATGCGCATGACTTCGCGCTCGAGATACTCGACGCGCGCGGAGTACACGGGCTTCCAGCCCGTCACCTGCGTCGGAGGATGAATGTGATAGATCGTCGATGTTGGACCGACGAACCCTTCGGTTCCGAAGACTTCCTCGCTGTAGAGCCCACCATCCGGCCGTCGGAATTGGATGTGTCGCTTCGGCGGGAGCTGTCCAAGTCGGGTGTAGAACGCCATCATCGCATTGTACGAGGATGATGCGCGTAGGCTTCCCACGCGTTGGATCACTCCATGGAACAATCCTCCGCAGGCGATTCGTCATGTTGCGGCCGTACACCATGCTTGCTTCATGACAACGAGCAGTGGATGGTGTTGCATAAGCCTGCGGGATGGCACACCGTGGAGGTTCGTGTTAGCGGCGGGGGTGAGGTTCTCTCGCGTTGGATCGCGGAGCATCATCCAGCGCAGTCTCAGTTGCCCGATGCGGGTCTTGTGCACCGCCTCGATCAGTGCACAAGCGGCTGCGTGATCGCAGCGAAGAGCGAGTCGATGCACAGTGATCTTCGTGCCGCGGTATCTGGCCGGGGTGGACGCTCGGTGGTGAAGGTGTATCTCGCGCTGGTGAAGCGCGGCGTATCTGAGCAGGGGCGTTTTGACCTTGTGTTTTCCAGTCGACACAAGGGTTCTGCCAAGGCAACCGTTCGCCGCGACGGCGAGGGCGAGCGGGGCGAGTGTTCGTGGCGTTTGCTGCGACCAGGCTGCGCGGTACGCGGCGACCAAGTGGAGTCAGCTGCGGCCGCAGCCGCGTTCGATCTCATTGAGGTTCAACTGCACGGTCCCGGTCGAAGGCACCAGATTCGAGCTGGGATGGCGTTCATCGGTCATCCGCTTGCGGGCGACTCGCTCTACCGCGGCGAATCACTCAGCCCGTCATGGAGCAGCGGTTGTTTCGCACTTCATGCTTGGCGCGTTGTGATTGAAGGTGTGATGGTGGAGAGCCCGCGGCCCTCCTGGGCGCACGCTTGAACGGTCACGCGCCGCGCATCGGCGCGTTTCCCATCGGGTCATCTCCCACTGGGTCAGTTCCCATCGGATCATCTCCCACCGGGACATCTTCGGTCGGTGCGTCTCCCACCGGGGCATCTTCGGTCGGTGCGTCTCCCACCGGCTTTTCGGTTGTTGCGGGCGGATTGTTCACGCTGCTGCGGGTGGAGTTCCAATCTGGCAACTCGAGTGCGCGCCGAACTTCCTCGTCGGGGAAGGCGACCAAGATGAGCTTGTGTGGATTGGTGCGGTCATCGCCACCGTTCTGGAACGGCAGCGCAAGGCGACCGCCAGCGCGGAGATCATCGATGGTGACTTCGCCTGATCCACGAAAGCGCGATGCGCCACCGTCGCAGCCGAAGTTGCCGCGGACCGAGATCGTCAGCGTCGTATC
>JBJTUC010000084.1:0-14024 GCA_046080505.1 Planctomycetota bacterium | reverse complement strand
TTGGATGCGTGCGAACAACCCACAAGGGCGACAACGGCTACGGCGATGATGGCGGCTAGTAGTTTGTTCATGCCGCGCAGGAAAAGCCGGCGTTGGTGATCCTCGCGGTACAGACTTGGTACAGACTTTCAGTGACACAAGAGAGACAAACGGCACACTCATCGCTACGCTGATGCCCATTCGGAGCGCAGAAAGGCGCTTCGAGTGCCAGCGGGTTCATCTTGGGGCGCTTCCCAAGTTGAATGTCGAGGGTTCGAGTCCCTTTGCCCGCTTTGATCGCGGCGCAGACGCGCGGCGGGCGCTCTGCGGAAGCGGCGCAAGTAAGCACATTCCCACGCCGGGGGCTACGGCATGGCCGTGCCGGGGCTCAGACAACTCTCGCCCGGCACAGGGATGCCGCAGCCCACACGCGGGGCGCGGTTCAGCTCGTCGATTGCGTCAGCAAGTACGAGGTAAATGCCTCAGGAAACTGGATGCGGTACACATCCTCAGAAATCTGTTGGCGACTCGCGGAGTCAACCGACAGTACTGATCATCGTGAACGATGACGACTAGACCTAGTTTCTGATCTGACCGGCGGCTGTGTCACTAGGACGGTTGCTGCCCCGCCGGCGTGTTTGCAACATATCCCGAAGGATCTCCATATGCATCAATGGCAGTGTGCACTCGCGTCCACGGACCTCACGTACTTCCGTTCGCCTGCGGAGCAGTGGGTAGTGGTGGCGTCGTTGTTCGTTGGCGGTGCGCTGCTCATGGTGGCGCTGTTCCTTCGCTTGTTGCCAAGGTCCACACCCACGGGTCGGAACTGCGGGTTCGACATGCGCGGCACAGTGACACTGCGGCGCCCACGACTGTCTTTCTTGGTCGTCGGGCTTGTGGTGATGACAGCCTGCCCGCTCGGCCTCGGGCTCCGTTGGTCGCATGATCGGAACTGGTCGCCGCCGCTCCCCGACTGGCACTGCGCAGAGACCATCGATCTTGGCAACGGCACGAGCGCACAGGTGTGGCGTCACCGACTTCCCGAGGGCGTCTTCAGGGAATCGAAGGTATACCTTGAGCAAGCCATTCACCTGCCCAGTGGTGCGCGCGCGGAGCTGTGGCATCGATGTCCCGCCGATGAACGGTTCAGTTCTTCGGGTCCCAATGAGATCGTGCTGATCAGCGCAGATGGTCAACGCCGAACACTGTCGGGCTTTCTACTTTCGATGTCCCTCGGCATCCAACGTGAGGACCTCTATAAACCGCCGGACACCTTCACTCGCTGCTTGGACGTCACAAAGGACGGTCATCCGGACCTCATAGTCGAGGAATACTCAGGCGGCGCTCACTGCTGCATCACGCCTGGGATCTTCGAGTGCACGCCGGGCGGCTCGTTCAACGAGTACATCGCCCGCAGCTCTGGACCGTGGCCCTCCGAACCGAACTCGTTTAAAGGAGATGGCTTCGATGGGATCTCAGGCTGGAAGATCCACGAGGACGGCACGCCGCTGTATGCCATCCCTGACCATCTCTACGCGATCACTTGCTACGCATGCCTTCGGCCCCCCTTCGTGCTGCACGAGGTTCGTGACGGGCAACTGGTCCCGAGTCCTCGGCACATGCGCAAGCCGCCGTTGGAACCCGCGGCGCTCGAGGCTCTGATCCGTGCGCACCGCGCGGCGAACTGGGACCCGGCTGGGGTCGCCCTCGATTCGTCGTGGGGACCGCGGAGCGACGCATTCGACGACCTCGCAGGTGACGCACTCTGGCTCATCTACTCCGGCAATGCCAAGCAGGCATGGACGCTCATTCGCCAGTCCTGCCCTATCGACCGGCGGCCCTTTGACACGCTCTACGCCATGCTGATGCAACTTGTGGTCGACGATCCGCTGCTGCGCGAGTTGCAACCCGATGCGTGGAGTGGCCCCGAGGGACCACCGCCTGCCATCGCGCTGCCACCCACCTGATTCACTCCGCCGAGCCCATCATGCTGCGCAGCGTGTTGCGGCCCAGGCGCGCGAGGAGCCCCGCGGTCGCGAGCGGCCGGTGCATTGACTCGAGGACCGACTCGAACGCGCCCAGGAACCACTGCACATCGGCCTCGTCGATCACGAGCGGCGGAATGAGTTTGACCACATCAAGGTTGTGCCCCGCGACCTGGCAGATGATCCTGTGATCCTCCATGAGCGGCACGATCGCGCTCTGCGCAAAGAGGTTTCGGTCCATCGCGTGCGTGGCCGCCCACGATGCCCGCAGGGCCAGCGACTTGGGCTGCCCGAACTCAACGCCGATCATGAGCCCGCGGCCGCGCACGGCCTTGAGCATCTCGAAGCGCGGCTGCATGGCGCGCAGGCCATCCATCAGCTTCGTGCCCATGCGCTGGGCATTGCCCGCGGCATCGCACCCGTCGTACGCGTGCAGCACGCTCAGGCCCGCGACCATCGCAAGCGTGCCCATGTGGAAGGTCGATGAATGCACGATCGCTCGATCGAGGCTGGAAAAGGTCGCCTTCCACACGCCGCCGCGCACGAGCACCGCGCCCACGGGGACCTGGCCACCGGACAGCGCCTTGGACATGATGACCATGTCCGGCTCGACGCCCTGCTCCTGATCGATCGCCAAGAACGTGCCGGTGCGGCCCACGCCCGTCTGCACTTCGTCGCAGACCAGCAGCGCACCGTGCTTGCGGCAGAGCCGCGAAGCCTCGGCGAGGTAGCGGGGCGAATGCAGGTTCACGCCCTTGCCCTGGATGGGCTCGATGATGAACGCCGCGACATCACCAAGCGCAAGCTCGGCCTCGAGCGAGGCGAGGTCGTTGAACTCGACCATGCGGCAGCCCGGCAGGAAGGGCGCGAAGCCCGCGCGGAAGCTCTCGCAACCATTCAGGGAGACCGATCCGCTCGAGAGCCCGTGAAAGGCCTTGCGCGCGTAGAGCAGGCCCGGCCGCCCCGTCGCGCACTTGGCGAACTTGATCGCGGCCTCGACCCCTTCCGTGCCTGAGTTCGTAAAGAAGACATGATCGAGGCCCCTGCCCACGCGCGCCTTGAGCTCCCGCGCGAGGGCCGCAGCCAGCGTCGGCACCTCGAACTGCACCATCGACGGCAGGTCGAGCGCCAGCGCATCCTGCAAGGCTCGGGTGACAGTGGGATGGTTGCGGCCGAGGTTGCAGACGGCGTAGCCCGCGAGGAAGTCGAGATACCGGTTGCCCTTGGCATCCCACAGGTGGGCGCCTTCGGCCCTCACGTACTCCCGGTCGAAGCCGATCGTGCGCAGGACCGTGGCAAACCGCGGGTTCACGTGCTCGGCGAGTTGGCTGGTGCCCTGCCCGCGTTCGCGGGCGAGCAGGCTCTGCAGCTCGAAGTCCATTGGGTGGAGCCTAGCAGCCACCCCAGACGGCTTGAAATGGCTGGAACCCGCGCCATTTCGGCCCAGCATCTTCACGGAACCCTGACGCGGTTTTAGAGGAACGGACGCGATGCGGGGAGATCGAACCGTCGTCGCCGAGCACAAGCGCGATCACGGCCGCCGTCGTGATCCCGCTCGCGAACACCAGGTGGAAGATGCGGACGGGGAGATCCCAGATGAGCACGCGCGGCATGGGATGCAGGTGTGGCCAAGACTCCGCCCCCCCTTGCGTGGGTGGCGAGAAACCCGCGGACTCGACTCTTCATCCGCCAGCGCGACGGCGCGCTAACGCGCCGCGCGTTGTGCGTCCTCAAGTGCGCGCCGGGCCTCGTCCCAGCCCGGGGCCTGCGCGACCGCCGCCTCGAATGCCGTCACCGCCTCGGCAGCCGATCCGAGCACCATGAATGCCTGTCCGATGAGGAGATGCACCTTAGGGTTTGAGAGGCGCAGCGCAGCGGATTGCATACCGAGTTCTAGCGCCTGCGCCGCGTCACCACTCTTGAGTCGGCACTCGGCGAGCAGCGCGAGCGCCTCGGAATGGTCGGGTTCGACCGACACGCAGGCGCGCAGATCGGCCTCCGCTTCAGGATGCGCGCCCAGCGCCGCGTGGCATCGCGCGCGGAGCATGCGAACATCGGTGCCCGAGGTGCGGGCATCGCCAGCCGCTTGGAGGCGCGCCAGCGCTCCGCCTGCATCGCCCTCGGCGAGTTGCGCGGCCGCCAGCAGCAGCGTGGCGGGCAGACCGATGGCATCCTCGCCGCCGAGCGATTCCAGCTCGGCGCGCACCCCGGCGAAGTCGCGCAAGCCGTGCAAGCACTGCGCCCGCAGCAGCCGCACAATTGGGGACGCGCGGAACTCTGCCTCCAGCGCGTCGATCACTCCGACCGCCTTCTGGAAGGCCATGGCATCAGCGAGCGACTGCGCGAGCTGCATCTGGTTGGCGGCGATCGTGTCGCGGCGCGACTTCTGTGCATCCTGGCCCGGAGCGGCGATGTATCCCAGCGCAACAAGCTGGTCCAGAGCGGCGCTCGCCTCTGCGGGATCGATGCGCAGGTCGGCGGGATGCATGCCGCTATCGCCGGGAACCTCCTCCCACGAGGCGATGCGCTCTTGCGAAGGGAATCCGTCGAGCGCTTCGGCAAGCACGCGCCCGGGCATGTCGCGCCCCGCCGGCAGTCCGAGAAGGGCCAGCACCGTCGGCGTGATGTCGAGGATCGAGCCACCATGCAGCGGCGCCTGGGCGCGGATGCCTGGACCGGCGGCCGCGAAGATTCCAAACGGCCGGTGCCAGTCGACGGGCCCAGCCCGGCCCTCGCGTGGATCGGGCCGTCGATGGTCGTTCCAGTAGCCGTGGTCGCTCACGATGACCACGGCGGTCTCGGGTCCCGCGAGTGCGAGCAGGCTCTCGAGCATCATGTCGTGAAAGCGGTAGATCCCCGCCATGCAGTGCTGATAGGCCTCGAAGTCCTCCTGCGGCACCACGTCCATCCTCGGAGGGTGGAACTCCATGAACTCGTGGCCGAATCGATCGATGCCCTCGTAGTAAACGGCGGTGAAGTCCCAGTCGCCGCGCGACATCAGCTGCGTTGCCATCGCGTGCACGCTCGCCGTCTGCGCGATCATGTGCATGAGCTTCCCGATGCGGTTGCCTTCGCGCTTTATCACCCGCTCCGCATCGGGGACGAACGGCAGCACCGCGGAGGCGTCGAGCTCGGAGGGATGGACGCGGCATTCGGCGAGTTCCCCCGCCAGTGCGGCGGGGTGCACCGACCGCGGGGGCAGCGGTGCGAGCGGACCATCGCCCTTGGCGAAGTCCGTCTGGTTCGACACCATCGCACCGGTGATCGGCTCGGCCGGATGCGAGGCGTACCAGCCGACGATGTTCGACCGAAGGCCGCACTGCGTCAGGATGTTCCACAGCGCCTTCGCGCGTCGGCTCGTGCTCGCGGTCGTCCGGATCCCTCCGCTGTCGGGGTCGGGCTCGGTGAATCCAAGCACGCCATGGGCATCAGCCCGCTTCCCGGTGGCGATCGTGTTCCAGAGGATCGGCGACAGGATCGGCCGGGTGGTGGCCAGGTTTCCCGCGGCGCCGCGCGCGAGGAACCCCGCGAGCGTCGGCATCAGTCCCTGTTCGACCATGGGGCGAATGATCTGCCAATCCGCAGCGTCCCATCCGATGAGAAGCACGCGGCGGGGAAGGCTGGGATGCGGGATCCGGTCGATAGTCATGGTGGGGGCGTATCGGCAGGATGCGGCGCGGCGCTACCAAAAAACAAGCACGCGCGGTCCGAGTTTCACGGTCCCGCGCGTGCGCGACTTAATCGGTGCCGAAGTCGACGGCGCTCAGGAGCGCTTGCGGCCGCGGAGCAGTCCGAGCCCGGAGGCTCCAACCGCCAGCAGGCCGAGCGCGCCCGGTGCGGGCACGGCGCCGGCAACGATGCCGCCCCCCGAGTTCTCATAGGCCCAGTCGTGCACGATGAAGCTGCCGCCCGCCTGGTTCACGCTCACCCGCGCCCAGCCGTAGAACAGGTTGGAGCCGCTCGCGAACGAGAAGCCGAGGTACTTGTTCGACGCGTTGTTGAACTGCGCGCTCGGGTTCGCGCCTCCGTAGGCCATCGAGCCGTAGAAGCTCGGGCCGACGCTGGACGCGTTGATGCTGAAGCCCGCGGACAGGGCGCTCGCATACGAACGGTTGCCCGCATTGAACGACACCAGCTTGCCTGGGAAGAAGTTGACGATCGCGCCCATGTAGTTGCCGCCGGGGAAGACGTAGTTCTTCAGCAGCACATCGCCGTAGGCGTCGCTGTCGACATTGAGGTTCAGCGAGCTGAACTGGCTGATGCTCAGGTTCTGGAGGCCTGAGTAGATGACATTGGCGCCAGCGGACAGCGCCGTGGCCGCGGCTGCGCCAGCCGCAAGGGAATACGCAAGGCGCATGGAGGAAGGGTCGCTTGACATAAGTGCTCCTAAGGGAATGGAGGACCTGAAAGGGAAGTCAGACGCGCCGTGCTAGGGAAGCGAAGCGCATCGACGGAAACAATCGTAAGGTGCCTCCGAATTCCGCAAAGTCAAGTCGCAGAACAAGTGAATTCGCCAGGCCCCCCCTGCAGGGTTTTGCTCCCCAATCACCGATTTCGCTTCGCAGATTTGATCGCGTTCGTCTTGCTCCGGGGCGGTGTCGGGCTATTCTGCAGTCATGCAACGGGTCCAGATTCCCCATCTAGCAACCCTCTCGCTCCTTGCCTCCCTCGCCATCACGGGAGGCGCATGCGCGCAGGCGATCGTTTTCAACGCCGGCAGCGACAACGGTTTCTTCACGCCGTTCAACGCGGCCAATGCGGCGACCGTCAAGTACGGCGACAGCGGCTGGATCGGGACGGGCTCCAGCGCGCCGGTTGCACTCGGAGGCATCACGCTCAACCTCGCGACCTTCAATGCACTGACGGACGGGACGACCGACCTCGTGATCACCTTCAATGACGGCGACCCGTCGCGGCTCGTGTTCGGGTCGGGCGACATCCTGTACTCAACCACGATCACTGGCGTCACGCTTCCCGCGGCGCCAATGGCCGGGTCCGCGACCCTCTTCGCCATCTATGTGCCGCTGCCCTCCATCCTCACCCGCGGTGGCTACAACAACATCGGTTGGTCAGTGAAGTGCCAGAACTTCAGCTTCGTGGGGCAGTTCGGCTTCCAGGTCTCGACATGCAATGCGCAGACTGTGGGCTTCTACACCAACAACGCGTCGTTCTTCAACGGGACAAACTGGAGCCTGTTCTCGTTCGGTCAGGATACCTGCACGCAGATCGCCAACCTGAGCGCGATCGTCTACACGGCGCCCTGCGTCGGCGACCTCGATCTGAACAGCTCCGTCGACGCGGCAGATCTCACAACTCTCCTCGGTTCATGGGGCGGCACAGGCGAGGGACAGGTGGCAGACCTGAACGCCGACGGCATCGTCAACGCGCAGGACCTCTCGGTCTTGCTCGGCAACTGGGGACCGTGCTCAGGCTGAGCGCGCGTGGAAGCGATGGCAACGCATATCCGCAACGCAACCCTGTAACGCATCAAGTTTTTTTTGAGAGAGTTTAAAGTAGATACTCACGCGGCCTCAGTGCGCTGCACAGTGTTCTGACAGACGCAACTCGAACTCGCCGACGCAATCGGCGGGCCGAACCACACCCAGCGTGTGGGCTGCGGCATGCCTGTGCCGGGCGAGTTCTCGAGCCTGCGAACGCGCGGCGTCAGCCGCGTGGAGCAGGCGAGAGCTGTCTGAGCCCCGGCACGGCTATGCCGCAGCCCCTTGGCGCGGGAATGGATGCGAAGCAGACATGCCGCAGCCCCTTGGCGCGGGAGTGGATGCGAAGCAGCTGTTCCGCCGCGCCCGCCCACACTGATTCGGTAGCCTCTCCCGCATGCGAAACGCGGTGATAGCGCTGACTGCTATGTCGGTACTTGTTGGCTGTGCTGCGTCACGTGCGCAGCGGACCGACGCGCCGCGCCCGTTCCTGAGCGCCGACTGCCACGCCTATGCAATCGCTGCGGATGCAGCGTCCGATGCCGCCGAGGACGCTGCAGATGCTGCGGAGGACAGTAACAGTGCCTCGACCGCTGACATCGCGGCGGCAGCGAGGGCCGCGTACGAAGCGGAGCGTGCGGCCGCCGTGGCCGCTCGCATCTCCGACGTCGAGCCGCTTGACTATCCCGCAGTCCGCGATGCGCTTGCGCTCGCGCTTGCTCGGTCTGAAACCGCATGGCGCGCCGCTCAGGATGTCTTCGAGAGACCACCAGCGGATTCGAAGCTCGCCGCGTCTTATGCCAGAGCGCTCGACAAGGCGCGTGCTGCTTGGAACAGGGCAGAACTCGCGAGTCGGACGGCGAGATAGCCCTCGCTACTTGGTTGGCGGCGTATCGCTGCGTGTCCAGCCGGCGGAGGAGGTTCCACCTGATGCAGGATCACTGCACTTCTCGCGCGCGCGCGGAGTGTCGTCGCCGAGGTCGCGTTCATACACGATGCCATCGGAACCGACCATGAAAGTCATGATGCCGCTCACTCCGTACTGCTCGGGCCAAGCGATCACAGTGCCGAGCGAGCCGCTCGCACTTGCGGGCATCACAGCAAACCAGTACCCGTTGAACGCCACCGCGTTCTTCGGTGCGCCGCCCGTGCAGTCGGCGCCCGCGATCGCCGCACCGAGTGGCGATGGTGCTTCGACGCCCGTTGTCGGCCAGTACAGCCCGTCCTTGCGACCATCGCTGCTCTTGATGCGCGCGGCGAACGCCCCCGCGGTACCACCCTGCGGTACGCCGTCGAAGTAAGCGCGCTGCGCCGCAGCGATCGCTTTCATCGCATCGATCGTGTCGAGTTCGTTGCGACCGAGTCGCCGCAGCCGAAACTCCTCGATGCCCGCCGCTGTATCCCACGACCAGCGCCCATCGCGCTCTCGCAGCGGCACGGCGAATGCGAAGCGATCAGGATCGTCCGCCGTACCAACAACCAGAATCGCTCCATCACCGACGCGGTCGATGCGGTACCCACGCTCGAGCCGCGTCAAGAACGCTGCGCGCATTCGCGGCGCCTCATCGGGATCCTGACGAAGTTCACTCCAGCGTGGACCAAACAGAGCCTCAGCGACACGCGGATTTGGATTCTGCAGAACGCCTTTCAGTGCAGCCACTGCAGCGTCTGGTGTGGAGAACTGGGCAGCCGCCGTGACCGTCGGCGCAGTATTGCACGCAGAGATGGTAATCGCCGCAGCGAGCACGATGACCAAACGAGAAGTGACCGAATAGCACATGCGTTTGTTTGAGTATGTCATCGACGACCTCCTGCCCCAGCGCCACCGCCTCCGCCGCCGCGGTTTGCCGATCTTTCGCTGCTCGATGCACCGCGTTGGCTTGATGCCGACGATCTGCGATCACCAGAAAATGCTGAACGGTCACTACCAGCCCCGTAACCACCGTAAACGCCAGCGCCACCAGCGCCCCATGACGGTCCATATCCTCCCGGACCGTTCACTCGACCAACGCCACCGGGTCCACCGACTTGCCCTGCTCCGCCGGGGCCACCCACCTGCCCCACGCCAACTGGTCCACCGACGCTGCCAGCTCCGCCGACCCGGCCGCTTCCGGGGATTCCCGCTGGCGCAGGCATACGCGGCGAGCCGACTCCGCCAACTCCACCGACTCCGCCAACTCCGCCGACTCCACCAACTCCGCCTGGTCGGTACGGGCTGCCCACATCACCGACGCCGCGGAACGCGGATCCAGCTGGGCCAGGGGTTGCAGCCGATGCGACTGCGGCATTCTGACGGCGCTGCGTTTGATTCCACTCATCGTGCAGCGTGTTCACTCCGGCCACGCCGACATGATCCCAGGCTGGGTTGTAGACCGCATTGCCCCACGCGCAGTAACCGCGGTACCAGTCGCAGTTGATCGCTCCGAAGCCAGGGCCGACATACACGCCGCTCGCATACCCCCAATAGCCCGCGGGATAGCCCGCCACATACACATCGGGGTCCGCGTACACCACTTCAGGCGAGTAGATCGGCACGGCGATCAACTGGGGGTTCGTCGACACGATGGTGACCGTTGCGGCACCTCCGTCACCATTCGACTGCACGGCAATCTGCTGATCGTCGGACTTGAGCGCTCCATTCGCGATCGCCTTCGTGCGCAGCTGCTGCGTCACACGCATCACATCCGAAGGCTGCTTGAGATAGGCCGAACCGAGCGCGCGCATCCAATCGGGGTACTGGTTGAGCGTGTTCACGACAGTCGGGACCGCCGCGATCGCCTTGACTGGAAGTTCCCAGTCGGTGGCATCAATCTGCGCTTGCGTCGGCGGAGAACCCGATGCGCACATGCGCGCCGCAGCCGCGACTTGGTCGGGGTACAGGCACGCCGTGAGCGTGTTCGCAAGAAGCGAATCGGGATAGAGCGCCACAGGTCCGACGAGCAACTTGATCTCGTCGTCTGTGTACCGCTGCGTTGGCGCAACTGTCGGCGTGATTTCACCCGGCGACGCAGGCACGGCATTCGGTGCAGGTGGCGGAGCTGATTGCGCCGACACTCCCTGTGACGCTGCCGCGTTGAGCCCGAGGCACGCCAAAGTCACGCATCCGATGCTGAGGGCGCGCTCCACATTCGCCTTAGCGGACTGCCCGGTCGGCCGACGAGGACCTGCACTCTTGAAACAACCAGTTGGACTTCGCATCTGGGTGACTCCTTTGACGCGCCCAAGACTAGCGAGTTCACACAGTTTCCCTCAAGCGCTGCTCTCGGACCATGTTTGCCAACGACAGGTTCACCAGACCACCTCCGGCACGGTCTTGCGCATAGATGCGACCCGCTCGAACCAACTCATCATCGGTGGTCGTCACAACACCGAGCTCACTGTTGGCTCTTGCCCTCACCAAGCGCCGCCGCCACCGCGCGCTGGAAAACCGCCTCCTCTGCGGGAATGCCGGTCCACTGCGTAAAGATCTGCATCGCCAACTGCACCAGCATCTCGACACCATCCACGACAGGACAGCCGCGCAGCTGCGCAGCGCGCAGGAACGGAGTCAGGCGCGGATTCGTGATCACATCGACCGCAGTGCAGCCGCGTTCAACCGTGTCCCAGTCGATCGGTATCTCCTCGCAGTGTGGAGCGCAACCGAGGTGCGTGGCGTTCATCAACACAGTCGTTCCTTTGGGCAGCCGAATGGGCGCGGACCACTGCTGCCAATCGCATTCGACTCCTGCGGCCTCACGAACACGCGCGGCTACTTCCCGCCCCTGCTCCTCGCGCCGAGTGATGAGCGTCAGGTGCCCCGCTCCAGCCCACGCAATCTCGACTGCCATCGCGCGGCCCGCACCTCCCGCACCCATCATCACCACACGCTGCCCCTGCAGCGACACGACTTTCGCGATCGCTTTGACGACCCCCTTTCCATCGTTGTTGTGCCCGATGACTCGACCATCCTCGATCGTGGTGTAGTTCGCCGCACCAATCGCTCGCACATCGTCGTCTACCGCATCGAGCAGTGGAATGACGGCAACCTTCCACGGAACAGTGATGCACATGCCGCGGTACCCAAGCGGACGAAGCGCAGCAATTGCATGCGCAAGGTCCCCCTCATTGGCGATGTCATTCTTCCAGAACTGCCAGTGCAAGCCGTGATGCGCGTAGACCGCATCGAACATCTGGTCAATCGGATTCTCCGCGACCGGATGGCCGAGCATGCCCGTCATCTGCTTCTGTGGTGCGATCGCCGCCATGACTGACGGAGGCTATCCACCACCATCACGCGCGCGCGAGCCGCTGCATCTCTTCTCCGATGGGCGTCTTCAACCTTGACCGAGATTGGCCCGTGATCAGGCGCGCGCCCTTGCTGTACGCGAGGTATGCAAACGCCCAAGAAAGCAACACAAACAGTCGATTGCGGAACCCGACGAGCAGGACAAGGTGGACGAGCAACCACGCGAGCCATGCGGACAGTCCGCGCAACTGAAGCCCGCTCACTTCCGCAACGGCGCGCGCGCGGCCGATCGTGGCCATGCTTCCCTTGTCCTTGTAGCGAAACGCAGGTCGCGGCGGCGGCGTCTTGCCGCGCTTCGCGGCGTTTGTCTCCGCTGCAATGATGCCCGCAACCATCTCGGCCATTTGAATCGCGCCCGGGGCAACACCAGGCACTTGACGCCCATCTCGTGAGCAGGTCTGCGATGCCATGTCGCCGATGACAAAGACCTCCGGCGTCCCCGGCACGGAACAATCCGGCAACACCTTGACACGGCCCGCCGAGTCGAGCTCAGCACCAAGCGTCGCGCCAAGCGGGCTTGCTGAAACGCCCGCCGCCCAGACAACCGTGTCCGCCTCGATGCGTTCTCCCGCAACGACAACGCCGCCGTCAAAGACATCCGTCACCATGCTCTTCAAACGAACCTCGACTCCGATGGCATCGAGCGCCTTTCGCGCCGATTCGCTTGATGCTTCACCCATCGATGCGAGCAGGCGTTCACCCGCCTCCACAAGCACAACGCGAGTCGACTCCGTGCGTACGCGGCGAAAATCAGGTGCCATGGCCTCCACCGCGAGTTCACGGATAGCCCCCGCGAGTTCCACGCCTGTGGCGCCACCACCGACGATCACGAATGTCAAATGCGCACGGAGCGCGCGCGGGTCGGTCTCAGCCTCGGCGTCTTCGAACGCCTGAAGAACGCGCGCCCGGATCGCGGTCGCCTCGTTCAGCGTCTTCATGCCCGGCGCGAGTTCTGACCATCCTTCCTTTCCGAAGTAACTCGACACTGCTCCCGCCGCAAGCACCAACCAGTCATAGGGCGCACGCGTGCCGTCGGTGAAGATCAGTGAGCGGTCCGCACGGTCCACGGCACGGACCTCGCCGAGACCCACAAGTGCATTTGCCTGAGATCGGAAGATGCGCCGAATCGGATATGCAATCTCAGATTCGGTCAGCACACTTGTCGCGACTTGATAGAGCAGCGGTTGAAAGAGATGATGGTTCGAGCGGTCGATCAGCACCACGCGCACGGGCGCGTGCGCGAGTCGCTGCACCACACGGATGCCACCAAAGCCGCCACCGACGACCACCACGAGCGGCAAGTCACGAAGAGAAGTTGGATGCGCAGGGACTAGATCCACGAAGCCTGTCTCCTTAGGCGGCAAGGCTAGGCACGGCGGACGCAGCAGGCGCCCCCAACGCGCCTGTTTCCTTGGAGGGGCAATTATGGGTTCTTTGCGACGCGAAGCCCGGTGTCACTGACGCGCAGTCCCTCGGGCTCGTCCTCAAAGCGCACGGAAACTCTGCTCAACCACGGTCCGAGATGCCAACAACCACTGCGAAAAACGCGTCCCCACGCGCTGGCGGCGCCCGTGGGATCGATCTGCGGGGTACTCGGATAATCGCCGTACCAATCGCTGGTCCATTCGAGCACGTTGCCAGCGATGTCATGGACGCCGAAACCGTTCCCCGGCTTCAGGCCGATCGGACGCGTCTGCATCCCCGAGTTGATCCCGATCCATGCGACCAACTGCAACTTTGACTCGTCATCCGTGCCGTTGGGAAACCCCGGCATGCTGTGGAACGCGGTGCGAGTTCCCGCACGATAGGAGTACTCCCACTCCGCCTCAGTCGGCAGTCGCATGCCGGCGGCATCCACGAACGCCTTCGCATCGTTGTAGTTGATGCGCTCGACGGGGCGGTTCGCCGCATCGGGGTACGACGCTCCTTGGAAATGACTCGGGTTCGATCCCATCACCGCTGTCCACTGCGCCTGCGTCACTTCGTACCGACCGAGGTAGAACGGCTGCGTGAGGGTGACCTGATGGACGGGGTTCTCTTCGGGCCAGCAACCGCTTTGCGGCGTGGGCGAGCAGCCCATATCGAATGTGCCGGGTGGGATCAGCACCATCTCGACTTGCGTTGCCGTGTGACGCACGCGCCAGGCGTAACCCGTTGCGGCGATCGCCGCGCGCGTCGCTTCATTGTGAACCGCGTTTGGATTTGGGGTTGCTTCGAGAAGCGTTGCCCATGCAGGAACCGCTGGCGCACAGTTCCCCCATGCCGAAAGCAGCGAAGTCAGATCTGAACCATCGACGATGCCGTCGTTATTGATGTCAGCGTCGTACTGCCCCTGGC
>JBJTUC010000083.1:0-3905 GCA_046080505.1 Planctomycetota bacterium | reverse complement strand
CGCAAACAAAAAACCCCGCCGATCTTCGGCTGTTCCGAGTGATTCACCGGAGTTTTCAGCAAAGCGGGCAAAGGGACTCGAACCCTCGACATTCAGCTTGGGAAGCTGACGCTCTACCAACTGAGCTATGCCCGCAGCGGTGATGCAGTGTAGCCGCCTGCGCTTCGCTCGCCACAGTGTGTTTGCTTACGCTGTCGATGTGAACACAGGTGCTCGCGATCGGGTGCTGCTGATTGGCGGGATGCACTGTGGTGGATGCGCGCGTGCGATCGAGGATCGCCTGAGTCGCGTGAGCGGCGTTTCACGGGCGGTGGTCGACTTTGCATCAGGGAGCGCGCTTGTGCTGGCCGCTGAGTCTGCCGCAGGGGCCGCGGCGGATGTGGTGCGCGGGCTTGGGTACGAGGCCGAGTGGTCGAACGCTGGGGATGACGATCCGCTGCAGCAGTTGCTGCAGGAGCAGGCGACGACGGTTCAAGCACAGTTGCAGCGCGAGCGGCGATGGCGCAACCGCACGATCATCGCGGGAGCGCTGTGGTTGCCGCTCGAGGGGATGCACCTTTTGGGTGGGCATGAGGCGTGGCAGGGGTGGAGCATGTTGGTGGCTGCGGCGCTTGCGCTTGTCTTTGCAGGTGGCGGATTCTTTTCAAGTGCGTGGAAGGCGCTGCGCGCGGGAAGTTCCAACATGGACTCGCTTATCGCGCTTGGTGTTGGAGCGTCGTTCGCATTGAGTGCGGTCGTGTTTCTGCGTCATGCACTGCTCGGCGAGGTGTTGGCTGCACCGCTCTACTTTGCGGAGACGACGGCGCTGATTGCGATTGTCAGTTTGGGGCACTGGCTTGAATCGCGAGGAGCGGCGCGCGCGACGGGTTCACTTGCGGCGTTGATTCGCGAGTTGCCGCAGCGTGCGCTTCGCGTGGGTGATGGGGGCGAGGTGCAGGATGTGCCTGCTGCGGGTGTGCGTGCGGGCGAGCAGGTGTTGGTGAAGCCTGGCGGGCGGATTCCAGTCGATGGTGATGTGGTGGCGGGTGCGAGCAGTGTCGATGAGTCCACGCTGACGGGTGAGTCGTTGCCGACGGTTCGCCGAGTCGGTGATGCGGTGCTTGCGGGTGGGATTGCGATCGACGGCGCGCTGACGGTTCGCGCGTCTCGAGCAGGGCGTGAGTCCGCATCTGCGCAGATTGCGCGGATCATCTGCGATGCGCAGCGGACCAAGGCGCCGATCCAGCGGGTGGCGGACCGCGTGTGTGCGTGGTTCGTTCCAGTGCTGATTGGGATTGCGCTGGTTGCCGGTATCGCGTGGACAGTCGTGGATGGGATCGGCACCGGAGTCGTGGTGGCCGTGACGGTGCTTGTGATTGCGTGTCCGTGTGCACTTGGTATCGCGACGCCGCTGGCGATCACTGTTGGTGCGCGCGCCGCGAGCAAACGGGGACTCCTGCTGCGTAGCAGTGGCGTGATGGAGCATGCGGCGCGCGTGTCGGTGGTGCTGTTTGACAAGACTGGCACGCTGACGACTGGTGCGGTCACCATCGATGGAGTGGATGTGGTCAGTGGCAATGAGTTGGATGCGATTCGTTTGGCGGCGTCGGTCGAGGCGCCGAGTGAGCACCCGATTGGGCGCGCGCTGGTTCAGCATGCGCGCGCGCGTGGCGTATCGCTGTCGCCTGTGCAGGAGTTTCGCGCCATCGCGGGCGATGGCGTGGAGGGCGTTGTGGATGGTCGACGAGTGTCGGTTCGGCGCGATGGCGCTGCGGCGGCGCGACTTGAGGTGGATGAGCAAGTGAATGCACGCTTCACGGTGCACGATCCAGTCCGACCGTCAGCGGCCGAGGCGGTGGAACGCCTGCGCGCGCTCGGCGTTCAAGTGCGGATGCTCAGCGGTGATCGCCAAGCCGCTACCGAGTTGGTGGGCGGTTCGCTTGGGATTGCTCCGAGTGACTGCCTAGGTGGTCGGACACCCTCTCAGAAGGCGGAGTTGACTGAGCAGTACGGTGGCGACTGCATGATGGTGGGTGATGGGATCAACGATGCTGCTGCGCTTGCGCGTGCCGGCGTTGGTGTTGCCATGGGTGGTGGAACCGCGCTCGCGGCGGTGTCGGCCAGTGTGGTGGTCGTGGGTTCTGATCCTCGCGGCGCGGCAGTTCTGATCACGGTCGCTCGCGAGACGATGCGTACGGTTCGGCAGAATCTCTGGTTTGCCTTTGGCTACAACACTCTGGCGATTCCGCTTGCGGCGTTCGGCGTGCTTGGGATGCATGGACCGCTGATTGCGGCGGTGGCCATGGGGCTGAGCGACCTGTCGGTGATCGCGAATACACTGCGGCTGCGACGGCGGCTTGCGGGTACGAATCCGTTCACTCGATCCAATGCCGCCGCACACAAGGAGACTTGATGTCGACACAGCTTCCAGCGCAAGAGCCAGTTCGCACACCGCATCGAATCCGTGCACTGATCGTGATGGTTGCGATCGCAGCGTGCGGGGTTTGCTGCGCGCCGAAGCAGGCAACGATGACCACTCTGCCGTGTGCGGATGAAGTGCATGCGAACCCATCTGCCGCGCGAGCGAAGTTTTCCGCAGAGGCTGCGAAGGCGCCTGACGACATTGCGCCGCAGCTGTGCATCGCGTACGCGGCGATCGCGCAGCACCGCTACAGCGAGGCGGTCGAGGCTGCGACCCGCGCGCTGACGATCGAGAAGGGGAATGCGCTTGCGCTTCGGATGCGAGCCTTTGCGCGCTACCGATTGGGTGCGTTCAACGCGGCGATTGAGGACGCGGAGCGTTCGCTCCGTTCTGCGACCGATGGCGAGGCGTACGAGATCATCGGCAAGTGTCATCTTCGGCAGGGTGATGCGCGTGCGGCGATCGAGGACTTTCGCGTGTGGGCGAACTTGAGCGGACTGGTGGAGGCTCGCTGTTGGATGGGTGCTGCGCAGTGGACTGCTGGCGACCGCGCGGGCGGTTTGAAGACATGGGAGGCCGCAGAGCTCGCGGCGCCAAAGGACCCGGAGCCGTTCATTTGGAAGGCCGGGTTTCTGTTCCGCGGCGGCGACCGTGGAGCTGCCCTTGAAGCTGCGCAGCGTGCGGCTGAACTCGAACCAACTTCGCCGCAGGCGCTTGGGACTCTTGCTCGAGTGCAGTCGTGGTCGGGCGATGGTGCTGGTGCGCAGGCCACTGTGAAGCGGCTCGCGGTGACCGACAAGATGGCCGCGGAGAAACTGCAGCAATCGCTGCAGTCGCAGCCGACTACTGAACTGGAGACATCAGGCGGCTGATCCGCGCCGATGCGCGGAAGAGCCACGAGCGCGCCGCCCAGTCCGACAGATGCGCTTGGCGTGACTGTCGGAGATCCTCGTTGAACATCGCTTCAGCCGTGCGCAGGAGTTCGCCGCCATCGGCGAGTGCCGTGATTTCAAAGTTGATTCGGAAGGACCTGTTGTCGAAGTTCGCAGTGCCGAGGCCGACGATGTCATCGCTGAGAAACACCTTGTGGTGCAGGAACGCAGGCTGATAGCGGTACAGGGCGATGCCCGCGCCGAGAACTTCTTCGTAGTACGAGAACGTGGAGCGCTGCACCAGCGGGTTCCTGCAATCGTCTGGGATGAGGATTCGCACATCGACCCCGCGCAGTCTTGCAAGTTGAAGGCTTGTCACAATCGCTTCGTTGGGGACGAAGTAGGGGGTTGCGATCCAGAATCGTCGGCGCGCGTGGTGAATCGCTTGGTGGAACATGAGCGCGCAGGTCTCGAGTTCATCGGCTGGCCCTGTCGGGACAATCAGCACTCGGTCGCTTCCGCGCTCGACTGCCTCCCATTGGAGCGTGGGGACTTGGCCTGCCGCCCAGTTCCAGTCCTCGCAGAACGCCAACTGTGCCGCAAGCGCGGCGGGGCCTTCGATTTGCACATGT
>JBJTUC010000082.1:0-38485 GCA_046080505.1 Planctomycetota bacterium | reverse complement strand
GAGCGCCATGGCTACCGGCGAACTGGCATCATCACTCCGTTTCCGTACGGTCAGCCCCGCTTCGGTCTGCCGAAGCGCGACGATCTCGCCTTCGAAACGCTTGAAAAACACCTTGGCAACAAGCAGCCCAACTGATCGCAGGCTGCCTCGGAGATTCGATGCGGACGGTCAACGAACGCCTGGCGAATAGAACGAATCCAGGGGCAAGACGCGCACAATCCCCTCGTAGGGATTCTCGAACTCGACGGTGATACCGACCACGACACCCACGGCAATCGCGAGCAAGAGCGATACTGTGAACCCATTGCGTCCAAATGCGCCTGAATCAAACAGCAGCATCGCCACAAAGAAGAGCAGCGCTGCCGCTATCCAAAACAGTGTTGAGGTTTCACACTGCGCATCGATCAAACGCTGTTGACGGCACTCCTCTAGGAGGACAATATGAGCGAGCAAGCGCTGCCCCACCGCTCCACTCGCGAGGCGGATCGCAATGCCGCGAATCTGTCCGAGGATTGCGTTGGCCTCGTCATGGAGCATGAACTGCTGTGAAACGAATGACTCGCGTTCACTCGTCGACACGATCGTGATATACCTCGGAATCGCCTTCTTATAGGCACTGCCCGCTTCAGCATCACCAGCAGCGCCAAGGACCTGCAGCTCGCTATCGATCTGGCGAGCCAACTGCGCCTCACGCCGAACGTGAGATTGCACTTGATCGAAGGTTGTGCGCGCATCATTGAGTGCCAGCGCAAGCACAAAGGTGAAGAGCGCCAGCGTCGCCCCACCAACGTTGTTGGCCGCCCGTTCTGCAGCAACATCCACATGAAGTCCGAGTAGCCTCTTGCACGGTCGAACGATCAACGCCACGAGAATCGCTGCCAACACACAAAAGACGAGAGACGCAGAAGAATTCAGGATGTATGCCTGAATCATCGGACTTGTCCAAAGCATCAGCCGCTTCTCCTCTCCGCGACTGCCCGAACTTGCGCCGCAACATCCGGGTGCCGCTCGAGCAGAAGCTCGAAAGCACCTCGGTCAAGAGCGTAGACATCGCTGTACTCGGTGGCGCGCACGCTTGCATTTCGTGGCTGCCGCTTGAAAAGCGCGATCTCCCCGAAGAAGTCCCCATCCTGCAATGTGCCGATGACCTGCCCATCTGCCTTGACCACCTCAAGGGCGCCCTTGATCAGGAAGTACATGCGGTCACCCTCCTCGCCCGCACGGCAGATGTGCTCGCCAGGGACATAGATGTCCGGCCTGAGACTCAGCGCAACAGCCTCCACAAAGTCCGCGGGAAGCGCTGCAAAGATCGGTATTCGTCGAAGGATCTGCTGCTTGAGGTGCATCTCGACTTCACGCCGCAGTCCGCTCGGAAGCGTTCCGAGGAACTGTGACTCGTCGAAACCAAGTCGCTCCTGCCAGATGTGCGCGTAATAGTCCTGAACACGCCTGCGCGTTTCCGGCGGTAGTCGTCGGTACTTGATGAACGCATTCAACTGATCGAGATTCTCGAAGTACTGTGCCTTTGCTGGATCGCGCTTCGCGAGCATGCTTGCGACATTACCGATCACATACCCGTACACCGCGACACCACACAGCATAACGCAGAGCGCGAAGATGCGCTGCACATTCGTCACTGGTGTCGTTTCACCGTAGCCGATGGTGGTCAGCGTCTCGATCACCCAGTAGATCGACTGCAGGTAGCGCGTCGTTCCGTCATCCTCATACGTGGGCGTGATCGTCGACCACATGCATGCGAGCCAGTGCGCGCTCATGAGAACCCAGAACGCGAAGAAAGCCAGCTTCAGCGAATCGCCCCACTGCACCAGACTGACGCGCCAGACATGCATGGAACGCGCCACGCGGAGCACCTTGATGATGAGCGGCAGTGCCGCGTTCGCATTGGCGCTGAACCAAAGCAGCGGCAAGGCGGCAATCACATCAATCACGAGCCAGCCGTTGCTCTCCACCGCCGAAGAAGCATGAGCGGATCCCGTGCGGGGCTTCGTTCGTGCTCGGAAACGCAGGATCAGATCGACAAGAAACAGCAACTGCACCACACGCAGACCCTGAACGGCGACGATCGGATGCTCCACCGCAAACGCGAGCCGCACAGGCACGGCAATCGCCACCGCAATCGACAGGACAGTAACGAGTGCGTCCCAAGGCTTGCGCATCAGAGCATCCGAATGCGCCGCATAAAGAGCACCAACGACAGCGCAATGATGATCACGATGCACCAAAACGCACCGTATGCCCACTCAAACTTCAGCTCTGGCAGCACCTCGAAGTTCATTCCATAGACACCGCAGAGGAAGGTCAAGGGCAGGAAGATCACGCTCACGACGGTCAGTTTGCTCATCACCTTGTTCGTGTTGTGTGCCACCATTGACATGTAGTTGTTGAGAGAGTCCGAGAGAATGTCGCGATCCACAAGCACATCCTGCAGGATGCGTTCCACCGTGCCGACCATGTTTCCCAAAAACCCCTGCGATGCTTCGCTCACGAACGCAGACTTCCGCGTTGAGAGGTCCGTCAACACGGTCCGCGCGGGCAATACGACCTTTCGGAAGTGCAAAAGTTGTGAACCCAACCCAGATGCATCACGGAAGATGGACTCATCGGGGCTCCCTGCCAGCGCTTGCTGGATTTGCACGACGCGATCCTCAAAGGACTTCTGGACGGATGCAAAGTGGTCGAGGAGGTGATCCCACAACTCATAGAGAAGAAAGCTTGGACTTGCGGCGTGGCGCACGAAGTCGGTCAGATACTCGCGTTTGACTGCGCGCAGGAAATCAGGTTCACCGCGATGCATGGTCACGAGCACGTTGGCTGATATGACCACATCAAGCCTCCCAAGGCTGAAACCTTCGCCGTCCAACCTGCATCCGACGAGCACCAAGTGGATGCACTCTTCGTATCTGGAGAACTGGATCGCGGGCTCTTCTGTGCGAGCATGGTGGAGCACTTCCGCTGGGCAAAGTCCCTGTGTCACGAGCGCATCTGCCGCCGTGCCGCCATCGGCGTCGAGATGCAAATCGACCCAACAGAACTTTCCAGACTTGCCCGCGTCGATGACTCGATCCATCGAGATCGGTTCGTAGGTCTTTGACTTGAAGTCGAGGGACATCACAGACACTGATGGTCGATCAGATGCCGTGCCGCTTGTCTGCGAAGATGAAGTTTGCATGGCGATTCAGCGCTGGCACAGACTGCCCATTCGAGCGCGCTCCGTTGCGCGGATAGTAGTGCCGTGCGATTGACTGGTCACGCGCCTTGAACTGCCACTGTCGTCAAGCGTGGATCTGGAAGCGCCAGCACATGCTCGGCCTCTGCGAGTACCTCATCGATGGAGATTGCGGACATGGAATCGGTGGGACGCTGCATGTCCAGAGGCTCGGCTGCAAGATCGCGCTCATGGGTCAATCGATCTTGGACAGTGCTGATGTGGCCATTCCGGAAGGACCCTCCGTCGTACGGGAAGTCATACTCAACAGCCGCGAAGTTGTTCCAAGGCGCCCAGCCACGAATGGGAGTCGGACCATAGAGCGCCACGAGGGGCACATTGCACGCGGCTGCCATGTGCGTGACGGCCGTATCGACGCCGAGATAGAGCCGCGCGCGCGAGAGCAGGCAGGAGATTGCGGCAAGCCCGAGCACGCCCGCCGCTTGCACTGGCCGCACGAGTGCACGCCCTGCCGCCTCGCGCATTCGCTGAGCATCGCTCGGCGCACCCGTCCACACAGGTTGCAATCCATGGCGCTTGGCTATGGTGTCACTGACGGCAGTCCAACGCTCCAAGGGCCACTCCTTGTAGATGTACCGCGAAAATCCATGCAACACGAAGCAGCGTTCGGCACCACCCACTGGATCAAGGAGGTCTGCCACCGCGGTCTCGTCCGCAGTGCTCCAAAACAGACGCGCCTCGCAGCGGCGCGGCTCGATGCCCGCGGCCTGTGCAAGTGTGACACACCACTTGATGACTGGCTTGCCACCGCGTACTGGCGCGATGTCCGTCAGCAGCAGACACTTCCAGAACTCTCGCGGGCGTACGCGATTTGTTCCGGCCGCGAGACGCCGCCGCCGACCTGCAAATGCGATGCTCAACACAGAGCGATCGGACAGATTTTGCGTCAATGCCCAATCCGTGCGAAACAGCGTCTTCAGCATGTAGCCAGCGCGCCCCCGCTGCTGCTGAAGTACTCGGCGGACCCGCGGATCATGCCGAACGAGATCCGCAGCGCCCTTCGGGACCACCATATCGATCGCACACTGCGGATGATCCTGCCGAATCATGTCGATTAGCGGCAACATGAGCACAACATCACCATAGAGCCGAAGCGATGTCAGAAGAGCGCTGTTGGGAGCGCGACTCACGCGGTCGTGCTCCAGCGCCATGGTCGTGACTCACCAACCACGAGGCGACGCTCCCGTTACGTTCGATCCGAGCGCAGTCTCCCCACGATAACCCTTGCCAACGATGAACATCTCGACACTCTCGCGCCGTGACGCCTCGGGCTTCATCCCCTTGACTTCGTCGAACAGACCCTCTGTACGGCGAAGCAGCGCGGGATACTCACCGCCCTCGTAGACCTTCATCACAAGCGAACCTTTCTTGCGAAGCCAATGCGGCAGGCGATCGAGCAGCGTGTTGCAGAGTCGTGCTGACCGCACCGCATCACTCGCGGCATCACCCGAGGTATCGGGACCCATGTCGCTGAGAACCACATCGAACAGCCCACCACCGAGCGCACTCGCCTCGATCTTCTCGAGGTCCGCCTGCAGGAGCGTGACGTGAAGCGGCAACCCTTTCGGCTCGATCGCCTTCAGGTCGAATGCGACCACGGCGCCCGCGTGCCCGACTCGTTCGGCAGCAACCTGCGTCCAAGAGCCCGGCGCAGCGCCGACATCGAGAACGCGCTGCCCACGCTTGAGAAGACGCTTCCGTTCATCGATCTGGATCAGCTTGAACGCGCTCCGAGCTCTGTAGCCAGACTCCTTCGCGCGGCGAAACCAGATGTCCTGCACTTCTTTCATTGCGGTGGATCGATTGCCTTCGCGATTTCGCGGGTACGCCCGCAATCACTCCTGATGCCCGCACTGTACGAGATGATCGCGCATCTCCCAGCCGAAGCGCAACTGTGCAAGCACTCGTATATCGGTCTCGTCTGCGCCCTGAACGATTTCGATCCATCCTGGTCCGATCGGGAAGTCCTCCCCTTCGATGACGGCTGTCTGCATGTGCCGCACGAGGACGCCCTGAAGATTTGCTACTCCACACTCTCGCATGCGGCGGTCCCGACCTCCCACCATGATGCGCGCCGCGGAGGCGAGCGTCCGCGCAGACCCATCGCGCTCGCGTTTCGCACGCTGTGTGAGATCGAATGCACTCCACGACTCCACGGCTGCAGGATCAATCGCACCCGTGCTTGGATCGCAGAGCCTGCGCGGCATTCCGCTGCCAGCACCCGTTGGGCTGAAGCGAGCCGCCCACTCATCCCACGCGTTGCCAGCACGACCAAGTGGAGAAACAACCGCCGCCGCCTGCACTTCCTCGGAAATGCGAAGCGGAACGAGATCATGCTTTGGACCAAATGGAACGCGAAGCGCTGCACGCGCCTCACCACTCGGCGAGAGGAACAGCGACTCCTCGCGGTAGATGTCAACGCCAACGATGGTTGAAAAGTCGACTGCATCCGGGCAACTCGCGAACGCAGCACCAAAAACCCGTGGATACTCGGTTGCCAACCAGAGCGCTGCCCAGCCGCCAGCACCGTGACCAAGCAGCAGGCGCGCCGAAGGCTCGGGGATCAGCCGAAAGCGCTGCTCCAGTGCGGGGATCAACTCCTGCACCAGTGCAGATGCGCATGGCCCGTTGGCCATGCTGTCGACAAACGCGTGATGACCGTACACGCCGCTCGGATCGAGCACCACATGCACTGCGTTCGGCCACGCTTCGCTTCCGCTGGCAACCCTCAGCATCTGCGAGATGTGCTCCACTTGCGTCACGAACTCGCCCTGTGGAGGAATCACATACACCGTGGGCCACACTCGACGCTGTGCATACACATTCGAATACTCCACAGGAAACACGACGGCTGCGCGGTGGATGACATCGCGGCCAAGAGCAGACGACCGAAGGGCGCTTCGCCGCTCGATCCACTCCACACCCCGAATCGGCTCGCGCGCGCCCGCCATGATGCGACGATCGATAGACAGCCGAATGCGATCTTCGAACTCCGAGTCAAGGGAGACCCGCACGGGAGCGCCAATCCAGTTTCCAACTGCATCGAGAGTGCACTCGTCGGCACCACCGACGATGACCGCCTGCACATCAAAGACCCCATGGAGCGCCTCGGGTGGACATGGCCACCACATCCCATCACGCGAGCAGTCGAGCGTCGCCGTCACATCGCTCGGCTGGAGTGCGAATGATCCGATCGGCTGCAGTGGCGCATCGAAAGCGGTTGCGGCCGGCGCCTGCGCCTGTGCAGTCGAAGCGGCACGAACACAGAGAATGAGTCGCGCGGGAAGTGCCCTCTCCTTCAGCATCTCCTGAACAGATGGTGCGATATCCACTTGAAGGTCGTCCGACGGGAACACCTGTCCATCTGCCGCCGCTGAGAACATCGGCATCTTGTCGCGGCGCTCACGCGGTGTCAGTTCAATGCCGCGCTGCGAAGGGAGCCTGATCGGCGTTGCAGCGGGCTGCGGGAGAGGTACCGCTCGAGGCGGGCCAAGGAGCGCAATCGGCAACAGGACGGCGGCGAGCAGCATGGCGAGAGCGGGATCGTAAAGGGCTTGCCCGCTAGACTGCATGACGTGTCGGGACGCCGATTTATTGCAGCAAGGGCTCGGGGCGCGAATATGCCGATTGGCTTCACGGGGGGCATTCCTGCGCTGTGTTTCGCCGCAGCAGCCGCGACGGTGCTTTTGTTGGCTGCCTGCACGGCGCAGAGCAGGCCAGGGCTTGGGAACGGCCTCGGGAGAGTCTGGAATCAGACCTTTCACGGGCATACCCATCAGGATGAGGAGATCGAAATCCCAGTCAGGGGTCTCATCGATGTCGAAGTCGACAACTTTGCCGGACATGTACGAATCGTGCGCTGCCGAACGGGTAGCACGCCGACGATGTACATCACACGTCGTGCGACCCACGGCATCGGCAGAGGCGACACAGCATCCGACTCGATGCCCGAGATTTCCGTGGACTACTTCGTGGAGACGGCGGGTGATCGGCAACGCTTCATTGTTCGGTCAAAGACTGCTCATCTCGAGCCGTGGTTTCAGGCAGTGGACATCGATGTACGCGTCGAACGAGTTGGCGTTGTAGTTGTGCGAACCAAGGATGGCCATGTGGAAGTCGTCGACTTTGAAGATGGCGTGGACATCGAGAGCAGCAACGGCGATGTGCGGGCATCGACCCGTTCGGCGTTGCAACAACCGTCGACGATTCTGAATCAGGATGGATCGATCGCGTGGCGAGTCGGACCGCACGCGAGCGGTCTTTTCGACGCCGAAGCACTGCACGGCACTATTCGGACCAACGTGCTCAAGGGCAAGTGGAATTCCTCACGAAATGGAAATGATCTCGACTCATTGCGTGCACAGCTCAACGATGGCACGGCACGCATCGTGCTCCGCACCGTGGATGGCAACATCAGCGTCTATGTCGGAGAACACCCGACCGAGTACGGCACCTTCGTTCGCTGACGATTTCGGCTGCGAAGGCCCCGAACACTCTCGAGGCGTTCAACCGCGCAGCCACTCCTGAGGGACAAGACCAGACGACGCGATGATGCGGGATCGGATGCCGCCACGACCGCGCCAGTCGCTGACAATCTGTAGCCACTCGGGGCTCATGCGCTCCGAAAGATCAGCGCAGATGCGGTTTGTCACCGCCTCATAGAAGATCCCCTCATTCCGAAAGGACTGGTAATAGAGCTTCAGGCTCTTGAGTTCCACACAGACCGCGCGCGGCTGATAGCGCAACGTGATCGCCGCGAAGTCAGGATGCCCCGTCTTCGGACAGACAGAGGTGAACTCGTCCTGCACGTGCTCGATGAGGAACGGAGTGGCTGCTGGACTGTCGAAGAATTCGAGGAGGTCGGGCTTTGGCATGGAGTGTTCTCAGAGACCGTATGTCGTGAAGAGTTTGACGATCTTGGGCTGATCGGGGTTCGCCTGAAGCGACGATCGGAACGCCCGACGCGCTTCGTTGCCCATCTCGCTGTCGCGCTTGTCGGAACGGATCCACGCATTGAGCGCATTG
Source organism: Planctomycetota bacterium (assembly GCA_046080505.1). Taxonomy (GTDB): domain Bacteria; phylum Planctomycetota; class Phycisphaerae; order Phycisphaerales; family SM1A02; genus F1-60-MAGs104. The sequence continues at coordinate 30,213 of JBJTUC010000082.1, read as the reverse complement.
ACGCCGATGCCGTTCCACGCCGGCCAATATGTCGAATCGAGTGTGGCTGCTTGACGATAGGCGGCACCTGATTCGTTGTAACGCCCCGCACGAAACAGCGCCCATCCGAGACGCTCAAACGACTCTGGGCGTTCTGACAGCCGAGTGAGCGTCTGCGCGGTCGCGATCGCTTCCTCAAAGCGTCCGTCCGCCACGGATGCATTCACCAGATTGATGAGAAGTTGCGGCGTGACGGGGAGCAGTTCGGCCGCAGCCTGGTACTGCGCGATTGCATCTGCGGGTCGCCCGAGACGCTCGTACGCCACGCCAAGATTGACATGTGCCGCGCCACTCTTCGGGTCAAGTGCGACTGCGCGCTCCCCGAACTGCATCGCAACGGCCGAATCGCCGATCGACAGATAGGCGGTCGCCATGTTGCCGTTTGCTTCTGCACTCTGCGGATCCGCAATGAGTGCACGGTGATAGGCAGTGATCGCTTCCGTGTTGCGCCCGAGCATTTGCAGCGACCGCCCAAGCCCGAACTGCGCGTTGAAGTCCTCTGGATCGAGCGCGGCCGCGCGGCGATAGCTCGGCTCCGCATCGCCAAATCGCCCCTGCGCGAATCGCACATCGCCGATGCCGACGAACGCCTCGGGCAACTTTGGGTTGTTTTGCAGGATCGCCTGAAACTGCGCGAGTGCATCGTCGAGTCGACCATCGGCGACCGCCTGCGAACCCTCTTGCAGTTGGCGCTGCTCCGTGGGGCTCGGCTCGCCGCGTGCCGCAGCCGCCTGCGAGGTGGTGGGACTGTCCGAGACATTCCGCTTTGATGCGCAGCCCACACCGCTGATTCCGTGCATGAAGCACACAATCGCCAGCAGAAGCGTCGCCGTGCGCCGTGCGCTGCGCGTGCGAATGCGTTCGAGCGCACGGATGTTGATGGCGTCCCACGGTTCTCCCCTCGTGCCTCTGCCCGGTTCGTCGTCTTTCGGTGTCTCCAAAATCATCGGCACATTCGCGAGCGCTGGGTGCGTGAGAATAGACCGAAAGCACGCGTCCCCACAGCAACCCTGACCGATGTGCGCATGTCGATCAAGCCGCGAGGCGAGCGGTCCAATGGAGTCGTTCACATGCACCACGCGCACCTGCCCAAGGCCAACGGTCGCGTCGAACTGCCCAAGCACATCCGCCGCACGCTGCGCCGTCGACATGTCGTAGCCAGCCGCAACGATGTGACATGTGTCGATGCATACGCCGAGTCGCTCGGGCTCGTCCACATTTTCAAGAATGCGCCCGAGATGCGCGAAGTCATAGCCAAGATTGGTGCCCGAGCCCGTCGTGGTCTCGAGGCAGATTCGCACGCGTGCTCCGCGTGTTTCGCGAAGCAGCGTTTGAACGCTCGCCGCAATCCGTGCGAGCCCCTTCTGTTCGTCGGGTGTCGGCGGCTCTCCAAGCCGGTTTGGCTCGCGCGGCTTTCGGGGCGTTCCGAGATGCGCGCCGGGATGGAGAACGCAGGCTTCGATGCCAAGCGCCTCGCAGCGTTCGAGTTCCGCCCGCTGTGATGCGATCGATTTGCGCCGCTGCGCGGCATCGGGCGAAGCGAGATTGATGAGATACGAGTTGTGACTCACGACGGCACTCGGCGCACCGAGTCCCGCACTCTTGCGAGCAGCCGCGAATGTTGCGATCTCATCCGCTCGCAGCGGCGGTGCGTTCCACTGCCGCTGATTTCGTGTGAACACCTGCAGCGTGCGCAGCCCAAGCTGTTTGGCCTCCTCGACCGCAAGATGCAAACCCCCTGCCACAGACAGATGGCTGCCGTACCGCGGCAGTCGCTCAGTCCGCGGCATGGTCAGACCCGCCGCGCGCCGGCACGCTGCGCGGCCTGCACAATTCGCTCCGCGGTGCGAACGGCGGCAAAACCAGCCTCGGCATCCACGAGCGGACGCCCTCCAGACCGGATCGCTCCCGCGAAGTCCTCCAACTGCAACTTCAGGGGTTCCCCCGCACCGACTTGCAGCGGATCGACCTTCACAAGCTCGAGGTAGTTCAGCCCAGACAGATCCTCGCCCGCCTCGAAACGCGAACGGATCGCGCGAAGTTGCTCGGCGTTCACCGCCTTGCGCACCACCGTTCCCTTGCGATCGCCAAAGTCCGCCGAGACATAGGTGTCCTCGCTGATGATGCGGATCTTTCGCTCGGTCTTGAGCGCCAACCGACTGGCAGTCACATTCGCCGTGCAGCGAATCCCGTCTTTCCCGGGCGGAAAGACCAGACGCGCATTGCAAACATCTTCCGCCTCACCAAGAACACTGACAGCATTCGCATGAATCTCCTCGGGCTCCGCGCCCATCAACATGATGAGCACATCAAGATCGTGAATCATCATGTCCAGCACCACGCCCACATCCACCGAACGGAACGTCATGGGCGAAACGCGGTCCACCTCGACAAAGCGCGGCGTGAGACCTTCCAACTGCCGTATGGCGACCATCACCGGGTCGAAACGAACGACATGACCCACCTGCAGAATCGCCGCACTTCTGCGTGCGGCTTCCGCCATCGCACGCGCCTGGGTTTCATCGGGCGCAAGCGGCTTCTCAACGAGACAGTGGATACCCGCTGCAAGCAGCCTCTCGACAATCTCTCGGTGGGTGACCGTCGGGGTGGCGACTACAACCGCATCAACGCCAGCTGCCACGAGATCATCAAGCACTTCAAAACCGCCGCAGCCGTATTGCTCCTTCATGTCGGCACGGCGCGCCTCGGATGCATCAACGACGCCAACAAGCTCAAGTCCATCCATGGTGGCGCACAGACGCGCATGGTGACGCCCCATTCGCCCCACGCCGATGACTCCACAACGAAGCAGTCGACCCGCGATACCCGAACTCACGCGGCTGCCTCGCGGCGGAAGATCATCTCCAGATGGTTGCCCAAGCCATGGTGACGGACTTCGGTCATGTAAGCGCGAATCAGCATCAAACCGCGCCCCGATGGGATCTCGAGGTTCTCATCAAGTGTTGGATCAGGGACCGCACCTGGATCGAATCCCTCGCCTTGATCAATGATGTGGAACACCGCCGAATCGGCGTTCACAGACCAACGAGCCTCTACCGTCTTGGTGGGGTCCGAAAGATTGCCGTGGCGGATTGCATTCATCACCGCCTCCTCAATGGCAAGGCGAATCGCGAAGAGGGCATGCTCGCCGTAAACATGACGCGCCAGAGCGGACGCAACAGAAGTCTGCAGCGTCTCCAGCTCATCCGCCGACGCGGAGACCGTCACGCTGCCGCTGTCCGACTCGGTCTTGCTCGTGCTCATGCGGTACTCATCCAATGTTCAGCGTGCGACCTGCACACCTCAGCGATCAACCCTTCGGGAACGCCGCCAATGCCTGCTCAGACGAGTCATGGATCTGGAAGAGTCGATCCAGTTTCGTGATACGGAAGACTTCAAGGATTGTCCCCTTGATGTTCGAGAGACGGAGTTGACCACTCCGCTTCTTCACCAGACTGTTGACTGTGATCAGTGTTCCGAGCGCAGCCGATGAAAGGTGCTCCACTCCTCGGAAGCAGATGAGCACATGCAGCGTCTTGGCCGCTTCAATCTGGCGAATCAATTCGCTGTTGATCTGGCGAATCGCGGCTTCGTCAAGCACATCGCGATCGGCAAACTCAACAACCAACACCGAACCTTGCGACGAGAACCGAAGCCGTGAAGTCTCGGCAGCCATGATCAGTAACGCGCTCCCTGGCTGCCGCCGCTCAACTGATCTCCCAGTCCTGGGAACAGAAGATCCTCCGCCTCCTGCTGAATGATGATCTCGGGACGAATCAGCAGCAGCGCCGTACGCTCAATCTTGCTGGTCACCGAGTTGGTGAAGAAACGATTCACGAACGGGACCTTCGACAAGACCGGCACGCCGACCTCGATCTCCGTCTCACCGACATCCCGCTGGCCGCCAAGCAGCACGGTGCCTTTGTCGGGGCACGAGACCGCGGTGTTGATCTGCGTCACGGCCAGTTCAGGCAACTGGAATGTCGCCGTGAACTGATCACCGCGACCGCCGGTGAATCCGCCTCCCACCGCACCCTGTGTCGATGCGGTCGTGAACTTGATCAAGATGTTCTGCGCAAACTGGACCGTCATCGACACATACCGCCGATCCGCACTGGTGACCGCTTCGATGTCGAGCACAAATCCAGTCAACAACGGAAGGATGACCGGTGTGAACGCCCCCGAGCCATCACCAGTCGTTGCCTGTTGATTTGCCACGTACGACTGTGCACCGCCGAACGAGATCCACGAGCGTGACCCGTTGAAGAGCGTGAGACGAGGTGCCACGAGCGTCATGGACCGCTGGTCGGCCTGCGTCGCCTGCACGAGCAGATCGACCTGCACATCGTCCAGATAGGTGAATCCAACGCTCAGTGCGGGATTCGCCAAAGCGGCAGATGCAACGGTGCCCTTCAGTCCTGCGCCGAGCAACTGAATGAGCGGCAATCCCTGCTGCTGCACGTTGATCGGCGACATGCCATTGGACTCGCCCGCCCCCGGATACAACTGCCCATCCCGCCGAACGCCAATCGGCTCATAGACGCCCGTTTGGGTGTAGGTGATCCCGCCTGCCGGGTTTGGTGTTCCGAGTGCCGAACCGGTTGCCGTCGAGTTCAGTCCGTTCGCGGGAGTCTGAGCCTGACCAACACCTCCGAAAACGATCGGATCCTTCAGCGTGCCGTACCGCGGGTTGCCCGACTGCGGCGCGGGTCCAGGAGGGTTCTGGTAGAAAAAGTTCTTCAACTGGAAGTTCGGATCCTGCGCAAGGGCCGAATCGAACATGGCCGGATTTGAGTTGAAGTACAGGTCGAAATCCAGACCGATCTGCTCGAACCACTGCACATCAACCGTGATGAGCCGCGACTCGATATTGATCTGAATCGCGCGCACTGCACGCAACTGTGTGAGCAAGTCGACAATGCTGCGGTGTGTTCGCGGCGTTGCGGTCACGATCAAGTTGCCGGAAAAATCATCCAAGCGGCTCTCGCCAAGTCCACCAGCATCCCAAAGTGCTTGCGGGACCAAATACTTGATGAGTTCCTTCAGACGCGTCAGCGTCTCCTCGCGAAGGTCTTCGATTCCAGCATCGCCCCCCGAGCCGAAGAGACTGCCGCCGCCGCCGCCGCCGCCGCCGCCGCCACCGCCGCCACCGCCGCCGAATCCACCGCCACCGCCGCCGCCGCCGAATCCACCACCACCGCCGCCCTGACCGCCGCCGCCTCCACCACCACCACCACCGCCTTGATTGAGCGCAGCAGCAAGGTTGAAGTTCGGCGCGTTGTCGAAGTAGGGAACGATGTAGAGAAGATCTCGAATGTCGTAGACAACGGTGACTCGGCGCAAAGCAAGTTCCGTTGCCGAAGCAATCACAACCATGCCGCCTTCCACCATCCAGTCTGGACGATTCGCCGCTCCGTCGCGGTTGGCCGCCGCATCAGCTTCTTCCGTCGATCGCAGCACCATGTCCAGCGCCGCGACCCATGAGATAGGCGCTGGCATCGTCAGGGTGACAGTCGAGTCGCGTTCAATGGCTGGTTCGGATGCACCCAAAGACTTCCAGTCGACATAGAAAGGAAGTCCAGTCTCCGTCTGGAAAAACTCAATCACGGATGAGAACGGCGACTCGGGGAAGTCGATTGTCGACTTCTCAAGCAGCTTGGCAATTGCCTTTCGGTCCGCCTCCGAATCACGGTAGCCCGATGCCGCATAAGCGCCCTCTCGTCTTACCGACAGCGCCGGCCAATCCTCGGGATAGGACATTTGCGCATCAAGGCTTCGGGGCCCCGGCCCACTCAGATTGACCTTGGGCGGAACGAACGATGCCTGCGCGTCCACTGCGAACTCGGAGAGCGCGAAGGATCGCCGACGCTGAAGCTCGGAGTAGCGTCGATACAGGATGCCCGACTGAAGCACATCTCGCATGGCGAGCGCTGAAGCGTTCGTTGGATCGAGAAAGAGAATCTCGTCGACGACTTCGAGCGCCTCTTGGTACTTCATCTCCGCCTGCAGTTGGCGGACGCGCACCATTCCCTCATTGATTGTCCTCTGCCTCTGCTCCAACTCGGCCTTGCCCTGCGCTGCAACTTCGCGCTGCGACTGCGTGGTCTGCGCGGCCTTTGCCATATCCGACTCCGCGGACTTCCCCGCATTGATGCGAGTGAGTTCACCCTCGACGCGACCCATGCGCGCATCGAAGTCCGCTGGCGCGAGCAACGCTCGGCTCTTCTGGAGTTGCATCTTTGCCTGAGTAGCAACGCGTTCGGCTCCCGCATAGTCGCCCCGATTGAACAAGTCCCCAGCGCGAATCAGTGCGTTGTCGAACTCCACCTGCACCTGCTCACGGAGCACCGCATCGTCGCCGACTACCTTGTCGATCGCAGACCCCTGATTCAGAGCGGCCTGCGCATCGGACAGCCCCTTGGTTGCCTCTGCGTCGCCTGGCGCCTGCGCCAACACGGCAGCCCAAAGGTCAAGCGCCTGAGCCCACTGGCTCCGTGCCATCGCCTGACGCGCTTGCGCACGAGGGAGCGCCGCGTTTGCATCGCCACCCGACGCCGGTGCGGGAGTCTGCGGCGGCTGAGCCTGATCTTGTGCGAGTGACTGCGATGCAGACGCGAGCAGCAACAGCACTCCGGCAGCGACGGACAGCGAGGCTGACGAAACAACGCGGCGCGAGAGACCAAGAGGCAGGGTCATGCAGTACTCCACTGGCTGGTTCAAGAGGCAGTTGCCGTGCGCGGCAACCCGTTCAGAACTCATTGGGGATCGGGTCGAGGTTCGTGGTCGATTGTGGGGCGGCATCCATGCCGTGCTTGAGTGCGTTGCATGCACCCCGCCTCAAGGCGAGCGGAAAGAGTAAACGCACCGCCATCAGTCCGCAAGCGACCTCGGGGTATGCTCGGTGTCTCATGGAGAAAGCCGAGGCGAGTTATGCGACCGCACACCCGAGCGCACGGCTGGCGCTCGCCGATGGCAGCGTGTTCGAAGGCGTCGGCTTCGGCGCCGTGGGTTCATCAGTGCACGCGCTCGGAGAAGTTGTTTTCAATACCGCGCTCTGCGGCTACCAGGAAGCCCTGACCGACCCGAGTTACACGGGCCAGATCTTGACGCTGACCGCAACACAGATCGGCAACTACGGCATCAACCCTGACGACATTGAGAGCGCTTCACCGACCGTCCGAGGCTTTGTGGTGCGTGAAGTCAGCCGCAATCACTCGAACCAGCGCGCCGTGGAGCATCTCTCTGCGTGGCTCGCGCGGCACGACATTCCCGCGATTCACTCGATCGATACGCGTGCACTCGTGCGAAGGCTTCGCAGCACAGGATCTATGAACGGCGTGCTGAGCGGCGATCCAATGCGCAGCGATGATGAACTCGTTGCGGCCGCGCGCGCAGGCGCTTCGATGGCTGGACAGGATCTCGCCAGTGCCGTCAGTCCACGGACCGCAGCGACATGGGAAGAGCGCCTCGGTGAATGGGCGCCGCGCAGCAGCCATTGCATGCGAATCGCATCTCGTCCCCTGCATGTGGTTGCAATTGACTGCGGTGCCAAGCGCAACATCTACCGAAATCTCGCTGAACGCAACTGCCGTGTGCAGGCTGTTCCGCTGGACGCGACCGCCGACACCATTCGTTCCATGCGTCCCGATGGCTTGTTCGTCTCGAACGGCCCTGGCGACCCCGCAGCAGTCGCTGCGACAGTGGCCACACTGCGCGATATTGCGGGGGAAATACCCACTTTTGGCATCTGTCTCGGCCATCAACTCCTCGCACTTGCGCTCGGTGCAAAGACCTACAAACTGAAGTTCGGGCATCGCGGATCGAACCAACCCGTTCGCAATCTGCTCTCGGGCAGGATCGAGATCACCAGCCAGAACCACGGCTTCTGCGTCGATGAGGAGTCGCTTCGTGCAGCGGGCGGTGAACCCACCCATGTGCATCTGAACGATCACACCGTCGCAGGCTTCCGTCATCGAACCAAACCGATCTTCAGTGTCCAGTATCACCCCGAAGCATCGCCGGGACCGCACGACTCCGACTATCTCTTCGACTGCTTCGTGGAACTGATGGAGAGTGGCAAACCGCTGACCGAGACCACCATGCGCGAATCACAGGCACGCACCGCACTGCTCGTCGCTGGCGAAGTTGGCGCGGGATGACAGCAGGGCAGTCGGCGGCGGCGAGCGCCACGGCGAGGTCCTTCGTGCGCGTGGCGGTTGGACGCGGGATTGATCGACACCCCGAGGGTCTGGTGTATTCGGTCCCTGCCGATGTCGGCGCCATTGATCTGGGAGATCATGTTGCCGTCCCGCTCGGGCGCGGACATGCTTCGGTGGACGGAGTTGTCGTCGCCGTTGGCGGTGCGGAGTTGGCAGGACCTGAAATTCCTGAGGAAAAGATCAAATCCGTGCGGGTGGTGCACCGAGACACGCCGCCACTTCCGCGGATCCTGGTGCGCTTGGCGCAGTGGGTTGCGTCGTACTACTGCGCACCGATCGGCGTGACGCTGCAATCGATCACGCCGTCTGCGGTCCGCGCGGGCGTCGGGCGAACGACGCGACTGATGGTCGATCTCTCGCTCCCGCAGCCAGACGGCCGTGTGCATGCCTCGCGGCGCCGCATACTCGATGCGATCACCGCGATGCCCGCCGCGCAGCGCCCGTGTGAGGCGCGCGATCTCGCCGCGGCAGCAGGCGCGCGAACGCTCGCTGGCGTGCGCGCTCTTGTGCAAAGCGGGCACCTCACGGCCATTCATCAAACCACCGTTCAAGCGAAGTGGCGAGGCGGCCTTGCGATGGATGGAACGCCGCCCGAACTGACTGCCGCACAGCAATCCATCGTGGAGAACGTGGGTCGCGTCCTTGGCTCATTCAGCCAACATCTGCTCTTTGGCGTCACTGGTTCGGGCAAGACCGAGGTGTATCTCCGCTTGGCGGAGAGCGTTCTTGCCCAGGGAAAATCAGTGTTGTGGCTCGTGCCCGAAATCGCGTTGACGCCGCAGGCTGCTGGCCGCGTGATGGCGCGTCTGCCAAGGCACCGCGTTGCGATCCTGCATTCGGGACTCACCGCGGCACAGCGACACGAACAGTGGCTTGCCGCAGGGAGCGGTGAACCGAAGGTCGTGCTCGGCGCACGAAGTGCCGTCTTCGCGCCGATTCCAGATGGCCAACTCGGGCTGGTGGTCGTCGACGAGGAACACGACAGCTCGTACAAGCAGGATCAGGCACCGCGCTATCACGGGCGCGACGTAGCGATCCGCCGCGCGCATCTGGCGGGGTGCCCTGTGCTGCTTGGGAGTGCGACGCCATCACTTGAGAGTTGGTGGAACGCCACACGCCGCGGCGTGTCCACGCTGCATCGACTGCCAGAGCGTGCGCCTGGGCTTGTCGTGCCGCGCGTGGATGTCGTCGATTTCCGCGCGGAATCCATGCTTCATACCGATCGTCGCGTGCGTCTCATCGGACCTTCGATGGAACATGGATTGCGCCGCGCACTCGAGGGTGATGGGCAAGCGATCGTTCTGCTGAACCGCCGCGGTTATGCGAATTGGATTGCGTGCCCCGATCATGCGTGTGGTTGGACGCTGCAGTGCGATCACTGCGAGGCTGGCATGGTGGTTCATCAACTTCCGGCGGAGGGTGGGCGGCGCATCACACGCTGTCATCACTGCGGCGCGGAGCAGCGCGTTCCATCGCAGTGCCCGCGGTGCAGCAAGCGCGTCAGCATCTTTGGGCTTGGCACACAGAAAGTCGAGGAGGAACTGCAGCGCATGTTCCCCGAGCTCGACACCGCTGCCGGCATCGCGCGCGTCGACAGTGACACGATGGAATGTGCCGAGGACTTTCATCGGATCCTCGGACGATTTGCCTGCGGCGAGATTCGCCTGCTGCTTGGAACACAGATGATCGCGAAGGGGCTGGACTTTCCCAAGGTGCGGATGGTTGGTGTGATCAGCGCCGACACCGCGCTGAATATGCCTGATTTCCGAGCGAGCGAGCGGACCTATCAACTTGTCGCGCAAGTGTCGGGTCGCTGCGGCCGCGGCAGTGGCGGCGGGCGCGCCGTGATTCAGACATTTCAGCCGGATGCGGACGCGATTCTGTCCGCAGCTCGCGGCGATTATGAAGGATTCGCGAATCGTGAAGTGGAACTGCGCGAACGCCACGGACTGCCTCCCCTGCATCGCATGGCGAGAATCATCGTGCGTCATCACTCGCAGAGCGAAGCCAACCGCATCGCTGCGGCTGTGCGCGGCGGCCTTGTCGCGCTGCCAGAGGCCCGAGGCAGTCGCGTGCGCGAACCAGCCCCCTGCCCCATCGCCCGCATCGCCGACCGTTGGCGCGTTCAAGTCGAAGTGCTTTCGGAAACTGCAGGTGCAATGCAGCGATTGATCGCCGCCGCACGCTCGCGGGAAGTTGTGAAGCCCGGCGAGGTGATGGCGGTGGATATCGATCCCACGGCGCTGCTCTGATGCTCGTGGAGTGGCATAAACACTGAAGGTTCCGCGGCGATTCTGCTACACTTGTCGACCGTGGATCGGCGCTTGTGCCGACCGCTGAAGACCACCATCTGCGGAGCCAGCCGTGACCAATTCAGGGCACGAAAAGTCGGAATCGAATCGCGCCGCACGGCAGTCAGTCAACAGTTGGGACGCTGCATTCATCGACGACCTGTACGCCAAGTGGTCGGCTGATCCAGAGTCGGTCGATCCATCTTGGCGGCAGTTCTTCGCGGGCTTCGATCTCGGGCTGTCGCGCCCTGCACCAAAGGAGGCTGACGCGGTAGCAGAGGCAAGGGCGGCGTCAGCGGCTGGCGCCTCAGCGACCGAAGGCGGTGCCATCGATGGTCAGCACACCGAAGACCAACGCAGCGTCGATGCGCTGATCAACCGCTACCGCGAGTTCGGCCACCTCGCAGCCAATGTCGATCCACTCGGCACGAGCCGCCCTTTCCCAGATGCTTTGACGCTCGAGAGTCTCGGTCTGAATGATGGACATCTTGCGCAGGCATTCGATGCCGGCTCACTGCCGATCGCCTCCCCAGCGACGCTCGGCGCGATCATCGAACAACTCGAGCGAACGTACTGCGGGCACTGTGGCGTGGAGTACATGCATGTCTCGAACCTCGAGCAGCGGCAGTGGCTTGAGCGCCGCATCGAACAGACGCGCGGGCGCTGGGGCTTCGGACCGGAGCAGCAACGGCGCATTCTGGCTCGGCTGGTCGATGCGGACGCATTCGAGTCCTTCTTGGCGATGCGCTATGTCGGCAAGAAGCGATTCGGTCTCGATGGTGCCGAGACGCTGATCCCGATGATCGACAGTGCACTAGAAACAGGTGCAGCGCTCGGTGCGCGAGAGTTCTGCTTCGCGTTTGCCCACCGCGGGCGCGTCAGTCTCTTGTGCAATGGTCTGGGCAAGTCCTACGGACAGGTGCTCACCGAGTTCGAAGAGTCCTGGACCGAATCCTTCTCGCGCGGCGGCGGTGATGTGAAGTACCACCAGGGCTTCAGTGGAATGCGCACCACTGCTTCGGGTGATGTGCGAGTCACCGCATCAGCGAACGCATCGCATCTTGAGTTCATCAACGCTGTCGTGCTCGGCCGAACTCGCGCAAAGCAGGATCTTCGGTCCGACGGTGAACGCCGCGAAGTGATCCCGGTGTTGGTGCATGGCGATTCGTCGTTCCCCGGCCAAGGCTCGGTTGCCGAGTGCTTCAACTTCATGCTGCTGAAGGGCTACGCCGTTGGCGGAGCGCTGCACATCATCATCAACAATCAGGTCGGCTTTACGACAAACCCCGACTGCACCTTCGGCGGGGCTTATTGCTCAGATCTTGCCAAGGGATTTGGCGTTCCCATTTTCCATGCGAACGGCAGCGATCCCGAAGCGTGCGTGTGGGCAGTGCAGACGGCCATCGAGTTTCGTCAGGCGTTCGGGGTCGATGCGGTGGTCGAACTCTGGTGCTATCGCAAGAACGGCCACAATGAGACGGACGAGCCATCCTTCACGCAGCCGCTGCTTTACAAACGGATCCGCGCGCACACGCCGGTGGCGACGAGTTACCGAGATCGACTCGTTGCGCAATCGGTGATCACCGCGGACGAAGCAGATGGACTCGCCAAGTCCGTGCATGAACGCATGGATGCTGCGCAGACCGCAGTACGAGCGAATCCAATGCGGCCAAGCGTGCCGGCCTTCGCGGACCGCTGGAAGGGGCTCAGCCACTCCTACGCGTGGGATCATGTGGAGACTGGCGTTCCACTTGCGTCGCTGGTGAAGGTCGCGGCAACGCTGTCAAAGGTGCCCGATCACATCACGCCGCACAAGACGATCGCGCGTCTCATCGCTGCGCGCGGCAAGGTGGATTCCGACACGCCGATTGACTGGGCGCTCGCGGAGTTGCTCGCGTACGGCACGCTGCTTCAGGAGGGCAAGGCAGTCCGCATCAGCGGGCAGGATGTAGAACGCGGCACATTCAGCCATCGCCACGCCGTGGCGACATGCCAGGAGACCGCCGGCACTTTCTCCCCACTGACACAACTTGGTCGTTTCGAGGTGTGCAACAGCCCGCTCACTGAGAACGCGATCGTCGGCTTCGAGACTGGGTACGCACAGACCGATCCGGATGCGCTGGTCATTTGGGAAGCGCAGTTCGGCGACTTTGCCAATGGCGCGCAGGTGATCTTCGATCAGTTTCTGACGAGTGCGGAGATCAAGTGGGACCGCGCATGCGGATTGGTGCTGCTGCTACCGCATGGCTACGAGGGACAGGGTCCAGAGCATTCGTCTGCACGACTCGAGCGGATTCTGCAGCTCGCCGCGGACGACAACCTGGAGTGCGTGTACCCGACCACGACCGCGCAAGTGTTCCATGTCTTGCGTCGCCAACTGAAGCGCCCTTTCCGGAAGCCGCTGTTCGTGATGACGCCCAAGAGCATGCTGCGCCTTGCTGCCGCTCAGAGTCTGGGCGAGGAACTTGTGCAGGGTCACTTTGCGCGGGTGCTGGATGATGTGGAGGCGCAGCGCGGCGGGATGGTCTCTCGCGTGTTCTTCTGCAGCGGCAAGATCTTCCACGAACTCGATGCGCAGCGGCGCGAGATCGGCGACCGCGGCAGCGCATTCGTCCGCCTCGAGCAGATCGCCCCCTTCCCCGCGGAGGAAGTGGAAGCTGTCCTGAAGCGTTACCGCGGGGCCGAGATGCACTGGGTACAGGAAGAGCCGCGCAACATGGGTGCCTTTCGCTTCGTGCAAGCGCACATGCTGGACACCTTTGGTGTGAACCTGAAGTACATCGGTAGACCCGATTCCGCGACCCCCGCAGTCGGATCAACCAAGGTGCATGAGAAGCAAGCGAAGGCGCTGCTGTTCGAAGTGTTCCCTACGCTCGCGGCGGCAACGAAGACCGCAGACGATGGCAAGGCGGCGTCGCAGAAACCTGTACGCGAGCCCGACGCAGCGAAGACGGAAAATGGAGAACCCTCGGAGGTTCTCGCTGCCCCAAAGGGTGAGACAAAGGGCAAGCGATCAGGCGTGAGCCGCCGAACGACCACACAGAAGCGTTGATGCAAGGAGCAGCACATGGTTGATGTCACGATCCCAAGCCCAGGCGAGTCCATCACCGAGGTCACCCTCGGCACATGGCGAAAGTCCGACGGGGAGTGGGTGGAGAAGGATGAACTTCTGAACGAGATCGACTCCGACAAGGCGACGCTTGAACTGCTTGCGCCCGCAGCGGGCGCGCTGAAGGTTGTGGCCAAGAGTGGTTCGGAGCAGAAAGTTGGCACGCTCGTTGCAAAGATCGACGAGACAGTTGCTCGGCCAGCTGGTGCGGCGGCCGCGCCTCAAGCCAAGAGCAAGGTGATCGAGACGAAGCCCGCCGAGTCAACGGGCGCTGGTGCTCGGGCTGGTTCTGGTTCCGGTTCTGGTTCCGGAACCGCGCGCGCATCAGGCGGATCGCGCGCGTCCGGAGTCGCACGAAAGATGGCCGCGGAGCGCGGCATCGATCTGGGCTCCGTCGAGGGAACGGGACCATCAGGGCGCGTGATGAAAGCCGATCTCGAGGGTGTGCCAGCTTCCGAATCCGCGCCAGCCGCACGAAGTAGTTCGCCGCGTGGTTCGCGTGGCGTGCGACGGGAGAAGATGACACGACTGCGCCAGAAGGTGGCTGAACGCCTCGTGCAGGCGCAGCGGACCGCCGCCATGCTCACGACCTTCAACGAAGCGGATATGAGCGAGGTGATTCGACTGCGCAGCGAGCACAAGGAAGCGTTTGAGAAAGCGCATGGTGTCGGCCTCGGCTTCATGGGGTTCTTCGTGAGCGCGTGCGTCTCGGCGCTGCAGAAGTATCCGCGCGCGAATGCGTTCATCATGGGGGACGAGATTGAATACCACGACTACACGGACATCGGTGTTGCTGTCGGCACGGACCGTGGGCTGGTCGTCCCCGTGCTTCGGAACACCGAGGGCATGGGCTTGGCGGACATCGAGCGCGAACTCAAGTCGCTTGCGCTGCGCGCGCGCGATGGCAAGTTGTCGGTCGACGAGATGACGGGGGGCACCTTCACCATCTCGAATGGCGGCGTGTACGGATCGCTGATGTCTACGCCGATCTTGAATCCACCACAGTCGGCGATTCTTGGCATGCATGCGATCAAGAAGCGGGCCGTCGAAGATCCCCATCGGCCTGGAACGGTCGCGATTCGTCCAATGATGTATCTAGCGCTCTCCTACGATCACCGAATCATTGATGGAGCCGAGGCCGTCGGATTCCTGGTGCATGTCAAGGACTGCCTTGAGAATCCAGGGCGGCTCCTGCTTGGCGTCTGATGTTGAACTGGAGGAAATCCCACATGCGAATGATGATCCAATGCCTGCTGACGTGCTGCCTCGTTCTTGGCTGCAATGGCGGCGAAGAGTCGGAGGAGATGGAAGTCGCTGAGGGCGACACGATGTACACGCCGCCTTCCAGACCGACGGTTGCGCCGCCCGTGGTGACCGTCGATATGGCGAAGTACGCACGCGAGTTCGGTGCCTCGTTTCAGGCGCAGGCGGATGCGATCGACAAGATGGCGAGTGGCAACACGCTTTCGATTGCGGAGAGCGATGCCTACTGCAAAACGCAGGAACGGATGGCGCGCCTTGCGCTGGAGATGAACGACATCCTTCAGAAGAACCCGCGTTGGCAGCGCGCGATGACCGAAGCTCTGGAGAAAGAGGGGAAGGCAGGAATCATCGCGATGTATCACGCGGAGAAGGCGATGAAGCAGGCCAAGTCGTCAGGCAAGGCGGGGCGTGCCACGGGCAAGTGCCCCGATGAGGTGACGAAACTTGTGGGCGACAATCAACTCATCATCAATCGCATACGAGGGCTCATGCCCTATTCGAAGGATGAGATGGCAACGCCCAAAGGCAAGTAAGACGAGCGACGATCGTCAGCGTCTCGCTGAACTTGATGAAGTCCGCCGCGCTCCCGACGAAGTCCCAGACGCGGACTTGCCTGTGGACTTTCCCGCCGCACGCGTCGCTGCGCGGCGTTCAGGCGCTGCGGGCGCATCGGGGCTCGACTCCGCAGCCAGATCTCCGTCACTGGCTACATCCGTAAAGATCAGCGCAGCGGAAACGCGGTCTTTCGCATCGGCAGGAAGATCCTGCCCGGTGGCAAGAATCGATGCGCGTCGCTCGGGCAACTGATCAGGCTTCACACCGAGGTACTGCAAAGACTCATCCACCACATCGCGAACGACGGGACCAGCAATCGAGCCGCCGAAGTGTCCCTTTCGCTTGTCTGGATCATCGATCACACACAGCACGACGACACGCGGATCCTCGTAGGGCGCGGCCGCAATGAAGTTGGCAACATAACGATCCTCGAAGTAGCCCTTTCCCTGCCCCGCCGGCTTTGGAAGTTGCGCGGTGCCAGACTTGCCGAACATGCGGTAGAGCGCGCTCTGCGCACGACGGCCTGTGCCTTCGACGAGTACGCCTTCCATCGCACTCCTCGACTCCTGCGCGATACGAGCGGGAACCGCTTGCGTCCTCGCGAGAGGGGCTGCGCTTGCTGTCGTCGCATCAGGAAGCGCAAGTCGCGGCTGCGGTAAGTATCCACCATTACAGAATGCACTGAACGCACGCACCATTTGGACGGGCGTGACGCCAATCTCATGCCCCATCGCAACAGAAGTTTGCGTGTACTTCGACCACGCCGATGGCGATGTGATCAACCCGTTTGTCTCACCAAGCAACTCCAGTCCACTGGGCTTGCCAAAACCGAAGCGATCTATGACGGTCGCACGCATTTGATCAAAGGTCATGCGCTCGCCAGCGATCGCCATGCCGCTGTTGAGGCTCTTGACCAGCACGGTTCGCCAGGACACTGGGCCGTAGTACTTCACATCACGGATCGCGCGTCCGAAAGATGTGCGGTGGGGACCCGTGCTTGGCGTGGGCAGCCTGCTGTCTGGCGCAAAGATCCCAAGCTCCGTTGCGGCAGCCCACACGAACGGCTTGAATGTCGAGCCTGGTTCAAAGGGATCACTCAGGCATCGGTTGCGCCCGAGCGCTGGGTCGATACGACGCGATGGATCGGAGGTGATCTCGTTCCAGCCTGGCCTGCTCTGCAGGATGTCGGCCATCGCCAGTACATCGCCCGTGTGGGGATCCATGACGATGATGCGACCACCACCCGCGTTGTAATCCCGCACCGCTTCGGCGAGGCGCCGTTCCGCGATGTCCTGGATCACCATGTCGATCGTCAGGCGGATATCGGAGCCATCATCCGCCGGGACAAAATCGCCATCATCAATGTGAAGCACATTGCGCCGCACATCCCGCAGAAATGTCAGACGACCGTTCACCGCTGCCAGTCGTTTCTCGAACGCCAACTCGGATCCCGAGAGCCCCTTGTGCTCGAAGCCGACCTTGCCGATCAGCGGCGCGGCCACGGAACCCTGTGGATACTCGCGGACCAGTTTCGATTCGATGCCTAGCCCCTCGATCTTGAGACTGCGGACTCCATCGAGTTCCGTGTCATTGAGATCGGCATCGAGCACCACATACCGATCATCGGCACGCGCACGAAAGATTGCCTCAATGTCGGCCGCTGGTCGTCCAAGCACCGTCGAGAGTGCAAGAGCGGCCTCCGTGAACGGATCCGCTATCGGCATCGCCTGCGGATCACTGCGAAGCCCAGCCTCCATCTTTTCGTGGCCGCACCTCCAGATAGTCGCAGGATCCACGAAGAGACGGTGCCCCACCACGCTTGTGGCAAGAATGCGACCGCGGCGGTCCATCAGCCGACCTCGCGCTGCAAGTTCCACGGAAGTCGAAGTGCGCGAACCCATCGCGGGCGAGAGCTTGTTGGGCGGAAGCGTCTTCAGTTGAGTGACGCGAACAAGAGCGACCGTCATCAAGAGGACGACGATGCAGGTGACCCAGTGGGTCCAAGCGCGGATTCGCTGCGCATCATTCATCCGCCGACTTCCGAGCGCCGCTGCGGCGGGGCGCTCTGAATCGCGTCGAGACGCACGGGTTCCAGTCGGTAGGGAATTGCGCGCCAACGCCTATCGAGCCGCTGCACGGCAGCACGAACATCATCTGGACTTGTTCGGCGAGCGATCTCGGTGCGCAGTGCCCACAGTGTGCGTTCCTGTTCAAGCATCCGCCAGTGAGCGCGTGAGATGTCGCGCGCCAACTCATAGCGCTGCTGACGCTGTGCGAGAACACCGCAGGCGAGAACGCCCACACCGATGATGATTGCGGCGATCTTGGCGAACACCGCCGTGGTCTCAAAGATCAGATGGAATCCGCAGCGCCTTGCCGATCCGAAGGTCGCTCGGGTTCTTCATGCGATCACGATTGGCCTGATAAATGGACTCCCACTTCTTGGCCGAGCCAAGTTCGCGCGCGGCGATTGCGCCAAGTGTGTCGCCCTTCTGAATGACATATTCACGCCCACTTCCCGACTGCTGAGATGTCGTCGCCACAGCCTCGGGCGTCTGCGTGGCCTGCTGCGGCAGGGCGACTTGCTGCAAGGAGGGCACTACGGAGGGCACTGGCGCTGCTTCGCCACGAAGAATGTGCACTGCGGGCAAGCGCACCGTCATTCCGGCTCGCATCTTTGTTGGGTTTGGAATAGTTGCCTTGTTGAACTCCGCAAGTTCCTTCCACAAGTTGCCGTTGCCGTACTTGGATTGGCAGAGCTTGTAGAGGGTCTCGCCTTCGCGCAGGGTGTAGAGCTCGACAGGGACACCAATCGGATTTGGGCTCGACGCCGGAACTGGAACGATGCCTTGGGGCAGCGCCACGGTGTCCCCACCCTGCGCGAACTGCCGCTGCATCGCAGCTGGCTGCGGCGCGGATGTCCCAGTCACCTGAAGCGGCTGAATGGAGATCGGCGCATTCGGTCGCACTTCACGGATCTGCGTGTTTGCCGCGAGGTCCGCCGTTGGACGACGCTGTCCCGCGGAGAAGTGATCAGAAATCAGGATGCCGACGAACAGCAGCAGCCCGAAGCCGAGGACGATGGCGAGTTTGTGCTCTCGTGTCATGGGAGGGACTTCCTTGTCCCGAGCGCGATTGCTCGGAGCTTCGCAGACCTTGCCCTCGGATTCGCCTCGACTTCAGTGTCGCTAGCGACCTCGGGCCTACGAGTCAGCCGGTGAGCCAACGCGGCTTCCACCAGCGCGGCGAATGAACGCTTGACTTGGCGATCCTCCAACGAGTGGAAGGAGATGATCGCCACACGAGCCTCTCCAGAGAGCCACCCCTTACCGCGCGCTTGCGCCGCCGAGGTGATCGACCCCAGCAGTTCCTCCAAGGCTCTCAGCTCGTCGTTGACGGCGATCCGAAGCGCCATGAAAGTCCGCGTTGCAGGGTGCAATCTGGAGAACCGTGCGCGCGAGCCGTAAGCCTCGCGCACGAGTCGAGCCAAATGCGCCGTCGTGGTAATCGGCTCAGTGGCACGCGATTGTGCAATTTTGCGAGCGATGGCACGAGAAAATGGATCTTCTCCAAGCGTGCTGATGAGACTCGCGATATCGGACTCGCTGAGATCGCGGACGAGATCTGCAGCGGTCACCGAACGCGAACGGTCGAGTCGCATGTCGAGCGGTCCGTCATCATGGAACGAAAACCCACGCTCGGGCGTGTCGATCTGATTGCTCGATACGCCGAGATCAGCCAGCATCACATCGGCGCGTACGCCCAGCCGGGCTACCACCGTTGCAACGGATCGAAAGTCCGCATGAACGCCCTCGATGCGCGAGTTCGGCGCCGCGATTCGGGTGCGCTCAACCGCATGCTGCAGATTGTCCGCATCGCGGTCAAGAAGGATGACGACTCCTGGGTCCACCGCCGCCGCGATGGCGCTTGCATGTCCGCCCCGCCCTGCCGTCGCATCGATGATGCACTCCCCGCGCTGCGGAGCGGTCATCTCCAACACGGATGTGAGTAAGACAGGCTCATGCCCATGTCCGCGATCACGATCATCCGCAGCGTGCCCCGAAGCGCCGCGCATCACACGAGTTGATCCGACTTTCCCACCGGGACGGCTGTGTCATTCGCCGCCGCTTCAGCGTGCTCGGCAGCCTTGCGATCAGTGAGCGTCTGCTCGATCCACCGCTGAATGAGGGCGATCTTGACTGCCACCGCCACAAGGATGCCGAAGAACGCAGCGCCGATGGCGTACACAACCAGCACCCGCGTCTCCGTCAGGAGCAGCACAGCAGTCAGTGCCACGCCGATCAGCGTGAAGGAAGCGGTGATCCCATAGAGGGCGAACACCGCCTTCCGTACCGACGAAAAAAAGCGCTTGACTTGATGATGGATGTGCTGAGCATCAGGTGTGTTCATCGGTACGCCCGCAACCTTGCGGCGGATGATGGCGAGCGTCGTGTCCGTGATAGGGAGCCCGAAGACGATGAATCCCGCCACCACAAGGCTCGGTGGTCCGTCCTCGCCGAAAAGGAGAACAATCGTGACGCAGAGGTAGCCAATCAGCAGACTGCCGCAATCACCAAGGAAGATGATCGCTGGATTGAAGTTCCAAGGCAGAAACCCAAGCGTGGTTCCGAGGAGCGCCAACGCGAGCGCCACACGCACGCCCACAAGGCTCGTCGACGGATTCTCGATCGCGATGGTCGACGCCACAAGCAGCCCCATGGCAAGGAACCCCATCGACATGATCGTGGCGCTTCCCGTCAGAAGACCATCAAGGCCATCGATCAGGTTTGCCGCATTGCATCCTGCGATGATGACGAATCCAAGAAAGCCAGTGCCAATCCAGTAGTACAGCGTTCCCACAGGAACGGCTGTGCCGCCCATGGTGAACAGAGTGTCCTCTGGCATTCCAAGAAACGGGCTGAGAACACCTGTGACGGCTCCGATGCCGATGTCGGAGTAGGCGAGGGCAGCAGCGGCGACCAGTTGCCCTGCAATTTTCAACCGAGCATCCCACTTCCAGATATCGTCGGCAAGTCCAGTCAGTGCGATGGCGACAGCGCCGACGAGAATTGAGAGCGGCACTGGTGCCAAGTCCTCCGCAGGACCATCGACCGCGACAAGCGCAGCGAACATCGCCGCAAGGAATCCGACGAACACTGCAAGACCACCGAGGTAGGCGACGGGTGTGGTGTGGACCTTTCGCTTGCCGTCGGGCTTGTCGATGACTCCAAACTCAAACGCAAGCCAGCGCACGATCGGCGTTGCCGCGAGTGTGACGAGAAACCCTGCGATGAACACCGGCGCGAACGAGTTCAGGATCTCGACCGCATCCACAAGCACCTCATGGACTTCAGGGCGATCAAGCAAGCCCCCCGACGGCAATGGCAACGCTGGGGTGGCTTGCATAATCATCCTCACGTCGCTCCGCTTGCTGGAGTTGCCGCTGCGGGTTCTGCCGAGGTCTCCGCCGAGTACTTCGAGGCCAACATCGCATTCTTGCGGTAATAGCCGCCTGCGGTCTGCTCGGGTCGGTTCAGCACGGCGCCGATGAAGCGCCCACGCTGAGACGTCAGCTGTCCGATGAGGCGGCCGATCAGTCCGCGCTGATCACGCATGGCGCGCACCACCAGTATGGAGCCATCGATGCGGTTTGCGACTGCCATCGACTCAGCTGCGATCGCCAACGGAGCAGTGTCGATGAGCACAAGGTCATACTGCTCGCGCATGGCATTCATGACTTCCGTCATCCGAAGCGTGTCGAGCAGTTCGATCATGTGGCTTTTCCCGGCTCCCACCACATCCATCCCGGAGGTGCTGTGTTGCACAACCTCCGCGAGCGCGTTCTTGCCCGCAAGCACATCTCCGAGACCGAGCCCGCCCTCGGCGAGAGCGAACGCGGTGCAAAGACCTGGGCGCCTGAAATTCGCATCAACGACCAGAACACGCTTGCCAATCACTCGCGCACTGGAAGCGAGATTCGTAATCACAGCCGTCGCACCCGCGCCGGGCATCGCGGAAAAAATGCCCACGACAGAGCCACCTTGATCGTCAAGACTCTTGATGATGTTCGTCGACACTTGCCGCAGGGACTCTGCAAGCGCCGATTGGGGCGCCTCCCGCACAACGAACGAAACATTCGCTGGCGCCATGGGATCATCCTTCTGATCGGGAATGACGCCGAGAACACGACCACTCGAGAGAGCGGCCAGTTCGCTGGCGAATCGGACGCGCTGATCCATGAACTCCCGTAGGAAGATCAGGCCAACCCCCACAAGAATCACCAGCACCCACACGCCAGGCAGCACCACCTTCCAATTCGGGAAGAACAATTCACGCGGGGTGAGTGCCCGCTGTGCCACTTCGACGGGAACCGAGTCTTCGCGTGACCGGGCAAGATCGAGTTCACCAACCGTCTTTGCGACGATGCCGCGTTCTTCCTGAAGCCGATCCTGGCGCTCCTTCATCGCCTCGAGTTCGGCGACCCGCGAAGCAAGCTCTTCGATTCGCTTGCGTTCAAGTTCAAAATCGCCAGTTTGCTTTTTCAGGAGATCTTCGAGCCCACCCTGACGATCCGTCACGGTCTTGAACTGACCATTCAGATCACGCTGCACGATTTCGTCGAGCGCCTTGTCTTTCTGAGCCCGAGCCGAACTGAGCGTCTCCTCGCCGTAACGTACCTCCGGGTGCTGCGCCCCAAACCGCGCCTTCTTGCTTTGAAGCGCAATGGTCAGATCGTTGAGATCACGATTGAGCTGCATGAGCGCAGGATCCATTTCCGCTTTCTGAATGTCATCTTTCGACGGCTCGAGTCGGCCCTGCAGCTTTGCATCGAGTTGTCCTCGCTGCGACTTGATCAGACTCAAGTCCATCGTCGTCTCTGCGATCAACTTCTGAAGTTCTTCGAGCCCACGCTGCGACTGCTGCGCGTTCTCCTCGAAGGCCGGAATGCCTTCCTCTGTGATGAAGCGACGAATCGCGGCCTTCATGCTGTCAATCTGCTGGTCGAGTTCATTCTGCTTCTTCACGAACACCTGCTTAATACCGTTGAACTTCCGGTCGCTTTCTGCGTTCATCATGTCGAGGTAAGTCGTCGTGATCGCATTCAAGACCACCGGCACATCGCCAGCCACATGCGCCTTCCAGTACAGAGCGAAGAACTGCGTTCCACGTCGATGCCCGGACGAAATCTCATCTTCCAAGTCGTCCACTGCCTCATCCACGATGAACTGTCCGTTGTCATCGAGGTAGTACTCATGCCAGGAAGTCTTGAGGACATCCTTGCTCGAGATCGCCTTCACGAGCACATCGCGCATCACCATCTGCTGCGCTTCCGTCTGTGCAAGACGGGCGACGGTTTCTTCCTGCGTCGCGTTCTCGCCGAAAATCTCGGTCGCCTCGCCCAACTGGGGGCGCAGACGAAGGATCACCTGTCCGCTGTACAGCGGGTACACGAACTGTGCACCAAACTGGAATACAACGGCGAAGACGGCACCACCAAGTGTCCACCACAGAATCTGCTTCCAATTCTGCTGCAAAACACGGACCGGATCAATCGTTGCGCCACGCGATACGGTCGGCTGAGGCCGCGCCCCGCTTGAGGGTCGCTGCGGCGCACCCGCTGCGGAAGCACCCGAGGGCGAACCTGATGATGTCGGAACCATATCCAATCTCCTTTCGCTGTCAGCCACCTGTACTGCCGTTCAACTCGCGGTCGACCGCATCGATTTCGCGCTGCGCATCCTCATCTGGCTTCAGCGCCTTCGCGCGCGTGAGCGAAGCGATCGCATCCTCGCGGAAACCGCCCTTCAACTGCGCCATAGCAAGATGCGCAAAGGTCGTGGGGTTCGCCTGAACTCGTGATGCGCGTCGCAGCAGTCCGATCGCCTCTGGATACTCGCCCTTCTTGGCCAGCGCGTAGCCGAGCGTGTCCATGAGATCTGCGTTCACAGGGTTCACCGCCAACGCACGACGGGCCCGTTCAATCGCCTGCGGCACCTTGTCGAGCACCGCAGCCTCGAGGTACGCCACATTGTTGAGCAGCAGTAGATCATCTGGCTGCAGCGCGAGGGCCTGCTCATAGTTCTCCGCCGCTTTCGCCATGTTGCGACGGCGATACTCGATGTTTCCAAGCATCCGATACGCCGCGAAGCGGTCCTGATCGTTGGTGGCTGCCTGAAGCGCACGAGTGGCAGCCTCGAAAGACTTGTCGTACCACTGAGGTCCCGCTTGCCCGAACCGCTGCGCGACACCAACAAGAAGTGCGGACGATGGGGTGGGGCCGGCGCACTCCGTCACGAACTTGTCGAAGTCCGCCAACTTGTCACCCGGATAGAGCGTGCTTGCAGCGAGCACCCATTGATCTCCACTGACCCCCTTTGAGGTATCGACAAGCTGAACGAGTTCGCGAAGTTGCTGCCGACCCTGCTGCCGCGCGATCTCCGTTTCGCCCGTTGCGGCGAGCGATGCGGCCGCCATCATCTGCAGGAATGGAACTTGCGGCACAACTCCCGGTACCGCCTGAAGCGCCCGCAGCACGCCAGCCAAGTCAGGCGGCGAGTTCGTCGCGCGCTGGAGAATCGCCTGAATCAGGAAATCAGGATTTGAGGTGACGCTGAACAGCGTTTGATAGCTCGTGGCGGCGTCGAGATTCTTCCCGGCCGCGACTTGCGCCTCGCAGAGTGCCTGCAGCCAGGTCTGATTGCGTGGCTCTTCAGCAACCGCCGCGCTTGCCGTCGCGATCGCCCCCGCAAAGTCTCCTGCGCCCAACTGGTAGGCGATGAGTGCCCGACGGGCTTCGACTGTTCGCGGATTCTGTTCCACGAATGTTCTGCACACATCGATCGAAGCCGCAATGTCATTGCGATCAGTATGAATGGATGCGAGCAATCGTGTGGCCGGCCAGTAGTTGCCCTGCAACTCGATCGCACGCTCCACATTCTGCAGCGCTTGGCGAGCCATGTCGGGATTACCGCTCTTCTGGTACCGACGCTGGAATGATGCGGCACGCACCATGAAAGGCAGTGGACTCGCGGGATCCATCTTGATCGCCTCATCGAGCGACTTGTTCAGTTCGCCGAGCACTCGAGCCTCATCGGCGGGCGAGCCGCTGAACTCTGGCTGATCCATCTCAGCATTGGCGATGTCTGCCGCCAACAGTCGATCGTTGAATGTGATCTTGTCGCCTGCCAGCTTGGCGACCTCGGCACTCATCTCCTTTGCCCCCTTGAAGTCACGAACCTCCAGCCGAAGCGCAGTGATGTTGCGCGCCAAATCCAATGTCGGCGTCTTGGCATAGACCTTCTCAAGCACATCAAGTGCCTGCCGAGGCACACGGCGGTTCGCCCAGACCTGCGACACCGCGCGTGCTGCATCACTCGTTGCGCTCGCGTCAAGCGTGATCGCCTTGTCGAGCGCTTCCTGCGCTTGCCTCCCCATTCCCATCTCCAAGTACAGCTCACCCAAGTCAATCCACGCAGCCCACTGCATCGGCCCCGTGAGCTTCTCCGCTGCCGAACGCAGCATGTCGGCGCCTTCCCGCCCGCGACCCGCCCGCTGAAGGGCCGCGGCATAGAACCGAACTGACATGTTGTCGTTTGGATTCGCCCGCAAGAGCGTCTCAAGAATCTTCTGCGCGCGTTCCGCGTACAGCTTTGCGTACTCCGCGGTGATCATGTCCTGCCGTTCCTTGCCGAGCGAATCCCACTCCTTCTGTGGGTAGACAGGCATCGCATTGTCATCGAGCACAAGTTCACGAGTCACGGGCGTCTCAATGAGGAGACGCATCAGTTGGCGCGCGTTATCGAAGTCGGAGGGCCGCACGGAGTACAAGCGTGAACGCTCCACGATGCTGCCGGCGCGGTTGCCATACATCGCCTCCAGATCGAGATAGGCATTTCGAACCTCCGGATTTCCGGGCAGAGCGTTCATGGCACTGCGCAACACCTCACGCGCCTTCGTGGTCTGCCCCGACTTTGCGAGCAGCATCGAGTACAGCCGAATGGTCACTGGATCATTCGGCGCACGATCAAACGCCGTGGAGAGCGCCTCTCGCGCCCCGTCCATGTCTCCACTCCGCTCACGGGCCATTCCAAGAAGCCGGTACGACGCGGCAGATGCGCCGGGCAACGCGGCTGCCTGCTCAAACGCCTGCACCGCCTTTCCAAAATCGTCCTTCGCCAGCGCCATGCGCCCGCGCATCAGGGATGGAATGGCCTTGTCCTGCGAGTGCTGTTCGGCGAGTGCGAGCAACTGCTGCAGGCGCGCCTGATCGTCCGCTGCAAGCGCATCGGCAAAGAGCCGATCGAGCAATGTGCTGTCCCCGGGCGCCAGTTCCAGCGCGCGGGAAGTCGCCGTCTGGCTGGCTGCCTTTGCCGAGTCCAACTCCGCCTGAACCATCGCACGATCGGCATCCGTCACGACATCGAGGCGCTTCTCAAGTGAGTCGCAAAGCAGCAGCATGGTGGTCGCCACCATCACTGCCCGTTCCGCGTCGCTTCGCTTGCTGCCATCCGGGAGCGGCTGGTCAGCGAAGGCTTGCACCCGTTCCACAGGCGACTTTATCTCCGCAAGAATCTTCAGCGACTGGAGGGGACCATCATTGGGCGACTCGGCCAGATACGCCGCAAGCGATGCCTTTGCCTCATCCTGCCTTCCCATGAAGATCAACGACTGAACAAGCGTTCGCTTCAAACGCATGTCCTCAGGCGATCGGGCGAGCGCATCGCGAATGATGGTGAGCGCGCCCTCCATATTGCCCTCATTCGCCAACTGTTCGGCGTTGCCGAGCGCCTTCAGCCCATCATCAGCCATACTCAACATGCCATCACTGCGAACCTTCGCGAGCTCTGCCGCAAGTTGCTGCGCAACCGAATTGCCAGGATCTGCTGTCAACACCAGTTGAACGCTCCGCTTTGCCTCAGCAAGGCGTCCAAGTCGCGCTTCGATTCCCGCACGAACGAGATAGAACTGCACGACTCCCGGGTACTCATCGATCCCCTGATTGATCTTGATCAGTGCGGCACCCTGCTCGCCGCGTTGACCGAGCGCCGAAGCTGCGAGCAAGTAGAACTCGGCGGGGACGCGCTTCTGACGCGCAAAGAGATCTTCCATCTTGGTGATGGCGGTGAGGTAGTCCGCTTCAGCAAAGGCGATCTTGGCATCACATCGAAGCGTGGCAAGATCGCCATCGCGCGTGCCGACGACTTTGACCAACCTCTCTCGGAGCGCTTTCAACGCAGCGATCTGCGACTTTCGCAGTTGTGCATCGCTTCCGTCATCCAATCGCGCGTAGTCGAGTGCGAACACCTCCTCAAGGGAGCCTGCACGAACCTCATCCGCATAGGCTGCGAGCATCGACACCTTCGGCGGTGGCATCGACACGATCCTTTCATAGGTCTCGATCGCCTTGGCAGGCTCGCCACTTACTCGCTGAAGTCGTGCGAGGGCGTTCAACTCGAGAATCGGAGTCTTCGATTTTTCGATCGCTGCCGCGACCAGCACGATGGCACGCTTGACGGCATCAGAATCTTCAAGAGAGCCGACAACGCCCGCGAGCTCCACCAAATCTCGCGCAGAAAGTTCCTGTGCCTTGCCAGGCTTGTCGGATGATCGGTCACCACCTGCCCAGAGCAGCGGATCTAGCACGCTTCGAATGGCCTGAGGAGTGGCCAGCGGGTTGTTGATCCTCCGAAGAGCCGAGAGATGCATCAGTTCCACGATTGCGATCTGCGAACTGTCTGGGTTTGCCGCCTTCGCCTCGGAAAGCAGCCTCCCAAGGTCCTCTTCGCGGGTCTTGGCGAGACCGCCCTGTCCCGCTGAAGAAAGACGAAGGACATCGTTCCCGACGGCGATGAGCAGCGAAGCCCAGAGTTCAGAATCCTTCGGGTCGCTTTTCAATACTTCAAGCGCATCACCCTCGACCTCGGTACGGTCCTCTGCCGTGAGCAGTTCTTCTCGGTTCAACTGCGCAGTGAGACCGATGGAACGAATCGTGCCGTACAGAGGGTCCGACTCTGGAACTCGGTCGATTGCTTCCTCTGCAGTGGAAGCCACCGCCTGCCACATCTCCAACTGCCCGAATGTGCGCGCGCGCTCGATCTGCGAGTCGAGCAACGCCATCCACTGATTGCCATCGCGTGGTGCCGAGCGCGTTCGCCGCTGCAGCAGCGCTTCACGACGACCATAGAGTTCCTGAGCATCGGTCGCCGTCTTCGGCGTCATCATGCTGAGGGCGTCAAGCATCTTTTGACTGAATGCCAGATTGTTCGGCTGCTTGCTGACCGCGCGCCCGTAGCGACTGATCGCGTCCTGATACTTTTTGTAGGCCTCATCCGCATCGCCAGCCTGCTCGAGCGTCTGCGCCTGAGCGACCAAATCATCCCCGCGCTGCACATTCTTCTCGGGCGCAGCGAAGTTCGTGTACCACCACAAGCCAGCGAGGACGACTCCAACAAACAGCACAAAGCCGCCGATGAGAATGATGAACTTCTTGTTGAGACGGGACTGCCCGCGCGCCTTCGTGACCGTATTCGCCATGGTTCAGGACTCCTTGGATTCCATTTTTTCCACCTCGGGCCAGTCCGGCAGACACTTCATCACCGCTGGGAGAACTTGCCCGAGCAAATCGGCTGTCGCCGCCGTCCAGCGCCCTTCGGCGCCGTCCGCATCATTGACAACCATCGAGAACTGAATCTTACAGTAGTACGCGTGCCGATTCGCCAGATCGAACGCGTAGGTTCGAACGACATACGGTGATGAAGTCATGCGTCCGTTCGCCACGAACAGATAACCGCCAACAAAACGCACCCCGGCTTTTGCTTCTTCCTGAAACACTGTGACCGAAAAGTCCGTCTCGCCCAGCGGCATGTGAACATTGCTCTCGACGCGCGTCACAGGATCGAGTACGCGCGCGATTGGGTACCGCTCGCCCGATGCTGAATGAAGAGGTCCAGACTGCAGATCCCACGCAGCTCGGTCAACAGGAACCCTGACCTCATGCGGCTGCTTCACCATCAACATGCCCGCCGCGCCCCAACAGCGTTCAGGTACATGGGGAACCGCATCGACCATGCCCGTGTAGTAGGCAATGTGCAGCAGAAGAACTCCTTTGGATGGATCGCCATCGAGTGCGTAATGCCGGTCGAGGTATTGATTCGTACCGAGACTCTCGACCATCGCATCGCCCATGCGCCCATCCTGCCCAACGCGTCGCCAACGACCGAGCTTGGTAGGGATAGTGTCAAACGATTCCCGAAGGAAAACGGGTTCCTTTCGGAGATACACATTCAGTACCGCGACGCTGGCTCGGAATGCGATAGAGGACAGAACGAGCACGCCAAGCAGTGCAGCGAATGCCCATCGGATGGATCCACTAAACAGCACTCGCCCCCCGCGGTCCATCCTCGACCATCAGTTTCTGAATGAGCCACAAGGTTCCCATGTAGAGGAACAGCCCTGGAATCAGCCACAACATGCCGATGAATTCATGGACCTCGCCATCGATGAAGTTTCGATTGAACTGCGACAGCACGCCGAGCGATGCGACGCGAACGATGTTGACCGCAAGCGCAATCGGCACCGCAGCGGACACCAGTAGCGCGCGCTGCCAGAATCGTGTGAGGTTGGTCGCCGCAAGAAACACGCCGAGTGCCGCGAACGCCACCAGCATTCGCATGCCGGAGCATGCCTCTGCAACATTCAGCGGGAACGACTCGCCGCCCGACCACACGACGAGCGTGTTGCCGCTTCGATCGACTTCCATACCAATGATCGTCAGGAGAAAGTACGCGCCGACCGCTGCAATGTCCTGCAGTTGGAAGGTGATCTTGTTGAGCATCACTTCGGAGAGCGTCTGTCCGAACGCCCACAGGAATCCGATGGGGAACCAGAGCCAGCGCATCGCCTTCGTCCCAAAGAGCACCCACGCGATTCCGATCAGCGTGAGCAGGATGCCGAGCGACATGATGTTGTGATGGAAGAGCGGCTTGGGGCCGAACACGCACAGCAGATACCAAGCCACTCCGAGCGTGATCGGCAGCAGCCCGAGCCAACAGGGCGTGAAGGGTTGCAGTTCTGAAAGTTCCTTGCGGCGTAGCCAGATGAAGTAGCCACTGACCGCAGGGATGAGAAGCGTGTGCGCCCAGTCGCTTGGCTGTGTGATCGCGAACATCACCTGACGGCGAAAGAACTCGAAGAACACCACCGCCAACAGTGCGGCGAGCAGCGCACCAAGCGCGATCGCTGCAGGCAGCTGCACGCGAACGGGTGTTCCCTGCGCGCGAGGCGAGAGCGAGACATTGGAGACTGTGTCAGGCACTGCGGTCATTGTGACATACCCGTCCCAAGAGCCCTTTGTTCGACATTCCGACAGTCCCCCTGTTGCGAAACGCGGCGTTTCGCAACGAAAAACAACAGCAGCTCCAGATCACTGGCCCGCGAAATTGACCGGTGGTGCACCAAACACATCGTTTCCAAAGTTCCTGTCGAGCAGGAATCCGAAACCATAGGTGATTCGCAAACCGTTTCGGAACACAGCAAGCGGCGTAGCCCAGAAGTTGGTTCCAATAATGACATGATCATCCTTCTTCAGGATGATGTCGGGTTCGGCCATGTTTCTGATCGCAGCAAGGTTCACGCGGATCGCAGCTTGCTGTGTTCCGAAACGGTTTGCGAATCACCTATGGTTTCGGATTCCTGCTCGACAGGAACTTTGGAAACGATGTGTTTGGTGCACCACCGG
>JBJTUC010000081.1:0-40648 GCA_046080505.1 Planctomycetota bacterium | reverse complement strand
TGTTGAACAGGTTCATGCTGGCTGTCATGCCGTCGCGGCACCACGCCTCGCATGCGGCGGCAGCCTGATCGAAAGACTCCTCCGCCACGGGCTGCTGCTCGGGCGAGAACCGACCAAGCACATAGTCCGCAGATGGCATCGTCGGGGAGCGCCCGATGCCCACGCGGCAGCGCGCCCAATCAGGTCGACCGAGCGAACCGAGAATGTCCTGGAGGCCGTTGTGACCGCCCGATCCTCCCTCGGCGCGCAGACGGATGACGCCGCACGCGAGATCGAGATCGTCGGCCACCACCAGCAGATCGCGCGTGGAGTCGATCTTGTAGAAGCCGATCGCCTCCGCAACGGAACGCCCGCTGCGGTTCATGAAGGTCAGTGGTTTCAGCAGCAGCGCGCGCTCGCCGCTGACGGTCGCTTCCACGACCAGTCCGCCAAAGCGATTGCGCGCACCCTCCGAGGGTCGATCTGCCCACCGTCGGGCAAGGCGGTCCACCACCTCGAACCCGACATTGTGCCGTGTTCCGGTGTACTGACTGCCTGGATTGCCGAGTCCGACGATGAGTTTCATGATGCCTCGCGCGTGCCGATGGTGCAGGGAACGCGGCACGCGCCGCGCCCCGCACCAAGGATCACTTCTTTTCCGCCTTCTTGTCCTTGTCGCCAGCTGCAGCGGCAGGCGCCTCGTCCTTCTTTGCAGTGAGCACTTCGGGCTCCGCGGCGCCCGTGGTGGCCGCAGCTTCGCCGACCGCTTCTTCAAGCACGGTCTGGATGCGGGCAAGCGCCGCGTGCGGATTGCTGACGGCAACGAGCCCCGCAGCCAACTTCAGCTGCGAGACGGTCATCAACTCACCTTCCATCGGCGTGAGATCGACACGGATCGACTCGGGAATATCGCGCACCTTGCAGCGCACCTGCAACTCCGTGATGTCATGTGTGAGAACGGCACCGACACGACGCGCCGCCTCTGGGGTGCCGACGAAGTGCAGCGACACGCTGACGGTCACCTCTTCATCCAGATTCACGCGGGTGAAGTCCACGTGCACCACGTTGTCGCCAAGCCAGCCGAACTGCAGATCCTTCACGAGACATGTCTCGCTGGTGCCGCCGACTTTCAGGGAAAACACATGCAGTCCGCGCTTGAGTGCGGAGATGACGGGCTTCTCCTCGATGCTCACATGCGTGGGCTGAGATCCGTGTCCGTAGATCACCGCTGGCAAACGGCCGGTCGCGCGCAGGCGCTTGGCGTACTTGGTGCCCATGCGGTCGCGGGGCTGTGCTTCGAGAACGGGAACTTCATGGCTCATGGCTAAGTCTCCTTTGGTTGGTTCTGGTTGGATGATTCGTGATTCAGCGCTTCGTGCCCGCACCGTGCGTGAAGAGCGCCGAGATGGACTGGTCGTGGTGGATACGGTGCACCGCTTCGCCAAGCAGCGTGGCGACGGACAACACCACGAGCTTGGATTCGAGTGCCTTCTGTCGGCTTCCGACAGGAACGGTGTCCGTGGTGATGACGCTGCGGATGCCGCTTTCGAGCAGGCGTTCCACCGCCATGCCGACGAACAAACCGTGCGTGCAGGCGACATGCACTTCCTTTGCGCCGTGCTCGCGCACGACCGCTGCCGCTTCGCAGACGGTTCCTGCGGTGGAGATCATGTCGTCGAACATCAGAACCGTTGTGCCGTCCACAGAACCGATCAGATTCTTGACCGACACCTTGGAGCCACTGTGCCGTCGCTTGTCGATGATGGCAAGGTCGGCACCGAGCAGGTTCGCGTACATGTTCGCGACCTTCACATTGCCCACATCGGGCGAGACGATGGTGAGTTCGCCGAGTTCACCACGAATGCGGCGGAAGTGCTCGCTGATGACGGGTGCAGCGGTCAGATGGTCGACCGGGATGTCGAAGAAACCTTGGATCTGCGCGGCGTGCAGATCCATGCAAAGCACGCGCTGCGCGCCCGCGGTGACGATCAGGTTTGCCACCAGTTTCGCGGTGATGGGCACGCGGCCTTCGTCCTTGCGGTCCTGCCGCGCGTAGCCGAGGTAGGGGATCACCGCAGTGATTCGGCGCGCGCTCGCGCGGCGCAGGCAGTCGATGAACACCAACAGTTCCATGATGTTCTGGTTGACCGGATCGCTGCAACTCTGCACCACATAGCAGTCGCGGCCGCGCACATCCTCATCGAGCTTTACGAGCAGCTCGCCGTCGGGGAATGTGGTCAGCTGCGCCTGCCCGATCGGCAGTTCGAGGTGATCGCACATCGACTGCGCCAGTGCGCGTCCCGTGGTGCCAGCGAAGATCTTCAGTTGCTCGCGGTCTGTTGCGCTCATGGCGTCGCCTCCTGATCGCGGAGCGCGCCCTGCGCCGAGCCGGCCGCGCGCCGCATCTTCAGGATATCGCTGACTTCCTGCAATTGAGCGGGTGTATTTACCGACAGCACCTCATCAGGCGGAACGGCGTCCACGACATGCACGACCTTGCCGGCCGCCTTCATCAGCGTGAAGACATCGGTGATGTAGTACTCGCCCGCGGCGTTGCGGTTATCGACGCGGGCAAGGCAGTCCAGGAGATCGCCTGAAGCAAAGCAGTAGTAGGAGGGGTTCACTTCGCGGATCTGCAACTGCTCGGGCGTGCAGTCCTTCTGCTCGACGATCGCCTCGAACTCGCCGCGGCCGCTGCGCCGAATACGGCCGTAGCCCGACGCATCGGGAATGACACTTGTGGCCAGCGTCGCGGAAGCGCGCGCGCCGTGATGCGCATCGAGGAGTCGCCGCACCGTCGAGGTCGTCAGCAGAGGTCCATCGCCGCACAGCACAAGCAGCGGTGCGGAACGATCCGCGCCCTGCAACAGCGGGCGCGCCTGATCGACCGCATGACCCGTGCCAAGTTGCGGCGACTGGGTGACAAACTCGACTTCGCTGCGCGCGGCGAAGTGCTCGCGAACGACTTCCTGCTGATGACCAACCACCAGAATGACTCGCCCCGCACCCGCACCAACGACGGCATCGACCACCCACTCGACCAGCGGCTTTCCAAAGGCAGGATGCATGACCTTTGGCAGGTCACTGTTCATACGCGTTCCCTTGCCTGCCGCGAGAATCACGGCAGTGGGCGCGTCGTTGCGATGTGCAGAGGCGTGTGGCACGGCTGTTGGGTTCGCGTCTGCAATGACGCGGCGGACTGTTCGGCGATCCGAGGCGCGCGCATCAGTTCGGC
The DNA here is from genome assembly GCA_046080505.1 of Planctomycetota bacterium. GTDB lineage: Bacteria > Planctomycetota > Phycisphaerae > Phycisphaerales > SM1A02 > F1-60-MAGs104. The sequence goes on along the minus strand of JBJTUC010000081.1, from coordinate 37,434 downwards.
GCGCGAGCAGTCAAATTGGCCCACCTTGATTTGAACAAGGACAAAGAGAACCAAAATCTCCTGTGCTACCGTTACACCATGGGCCAGTCGGGCTGTGAATCACAGACCCCCTTACGCATAGTACCCGTCACGCCGTTGGGCGGTCGACGAGCGAATGCAGGTGTCGAACAAACGGTGGTGGATCGCCGAGTCTTTCACACGCGCTGCCCAGAGGCAGCGGGAACGCAGGGTTGGTCGATGCCGCCGTGCGTTCACGGGGGGCACCGCGCCGGATCAACCGGCGACGGACACGCGCGACGCGGGGTCGGGCGCCCGTCGAAGGGACCCTGTCCGCGGCTTCCTCAAGGCTGGAGTGTCTCTTGGCCGCGCCAAGACACCCCGTGCGGCGCCGCTGTTGCAGGAGGGGACTCCTGCTTCATCCGTCACCGACGGCCCATCAAAGAGGGACGAAAAGCGTACCGAATCGCCTCGCCAATGCAAGGGGTACTCGCGGACTGCGCCCCGATGTTCTGGCGCCATGACGCTCACAAAGCGAGCGGAAAGTTCGCATGAAACGCGTGACCGCCGAGGACCTTTTGCCAATCATCCTCGATGGTTATCGCCACGGCGCCTTTCCAATGGGCGATCCGGAGGATGGGTCGCTTGGCTTCTATACCTGCGATCCGCGTGCCGTGATACCGCTCGAGGCTGGCACGCTTCACATCAGCGACTCGCTGCGGCGGCGCGTGCGGAGTGGACGCTTCCGAATCACCGTCGATACCCACTTTCGCGATGTGATCGATCGGTGCGCTCGTGACCGAAGCGCGGAGAACCGTACCTGGATCACGCCGCTGATTCAGAAGGCGTATGTGTTGCTGCACCGAGAAGGACACGCGCACTCTCTCGAAGCTTGGCGAGATGGAAGGCTCGTGGGCGGTCTGTACGGCGTCGCCATCGGAGGTGCGTTCTTTGGTGAAAGCATGTTCAGTATGCCGAGCGAGGGAGGCACCGATGCGAGCAAGGTGTGCTTCGTTCATCTCGTGGAACGCCTGCGCGCGAAGGGGTTCATTCTGCTCGACTGCCAGTATGCCAACGCACACACGCGCTCGCTCGGCGCCGTCGAAATGCCCGTCGAGAGCTACACAGTCCGTCTTGAGGAAGCGCTCAGGATGACGGTGTCGTTTTGAACACGCGTGCGGTCTCTTCGGGACCTGCTGCCACGCCCCGCATCAAACACCACGGCGTGCATGCGTTGCGTTCACACGTTGAACAGGAAGTGGACGACATCGCCGTCCTGCATCACATAGCCGCGGCCTTCACTTCGTAGTTTTCCAGCTTCGCGTATGGCCTTTTCGCTGCCGTGGTCTTCGAGGTCCTTGACGCGGAAGCATTCGGCGCGGATGAATCCCTTTTCGAAATCCGTGTGGATCACTCCTGCAGCTTGTGGTGCGGTGTCACCCTTGCGGATCGTCCACGCGCGAATCTCCTTGGGACCGGCCGTGAAGTAACTCTGCAGCCCGAGAAGGTCGTATGCGGCGCGCGCAACGGATGCGAGCGCCGGTTCGCGCATGCCGAGGCTTGCGAGCATTTCCGCGCGGTCCGATTCCGCCAACTCAGACAGTTCACTCTCGATCTTTGCGCAGACCACGACCACACCACCTTCTTCCTGTTGTGCGCGCTCGCGGACCCGCTGCACCATCGCACCCTTGCCCTCGAGATCGTTCTCATCGACATTCGCGATGTACAGCACGGGCTTTGCAGTGATGAGACCGAGCCCGCGCGCAAGCATTCGCTCTTCTGCGGTCCACTTCGCGCTCCGAAGGGCCGTGCCCTCGCGCAGCAGTGCAAACGCCTTCTCCAAGCAGGCGACCTTGGCGATCGCCTCCTTGTCGCCGCTGCGCGCGACGCGCTGCTGCTTGTCCAGGTTGCTTTCCACGCCCTGCAGATCGGCGAGCGCCAACTCCGTGTCAATGGTCTCGATGTCGCGGATCGGATCGGGGCCGCCATCCACATGCATCACATCGGCGTCTTCGAAGCAGCGCACGACATGAAGGATCGCATCCACCTCTCGGATATGGCTGAGAAACTTGTTCCCGAGACCCTCACCTTCACTCGCGCCTCGAACGAGTCCTGCAATATCCACGATTCGCACGCTCGCGGGCAGGATTCGTTCGGTCTTGATGAAGCCGGCGATGGTCTGCAGTCGCGCATCCGGCACATTCACGATGCCGACATTCGGCTCGATGGTGCAGAAGGGGTAGTTCGCCGCAGCCGCTCCGGCCGAAGTGAGCGCGTTGAAGAGCGTGCTCTTGCCAACATTGGGAAGTCCGACGATGCCGCATTCCATGGGGAGAGGAATGGTAGGGAGATTTCTTCTCCTCGCGCCGAACCATGGTGCGTCACGGCGCGTCCAGTGGTAGCATCGTGACACGCGCAGCACGGATCGCTCGCGCGCCCGCCGTCACGGAGGATTGCATGGGCTATGAGAGCATCCACAGCGACCTGCGCAAGAGGATCATCACTCTTGCCGTTCTTGTGGTGGCTGCTGCCGCGGTGCTGATCCTGCGACTCGGACACCTCACGCTCTGGCAGGGCAGCCGTCTGGCGCGTGCCGCCGAGGAGCGGCTGGACGCCGAAGCGCTGCTGCCGACATGGCGCGGCAGCATCCTCGATCGAACGGGGCGCGTTCTTGCGGAAGATGTCGCGAGTTATGACATTGCCGTGAGTTACCCGCTTGCCGGCGGGACCTGGGCGAACGACCGCGCGCAAGAGCAGGCGAAGCGCGAATCGGGCGCATCGTGGCGCAAGATGGATGCGGGACGCCGCGCGGAAGAGGTGAGTGCTCTGCTGCCCGAGTGGCAGCGGAGGGAGCGTTCACTCATGAAGCTGCTTTCGGCACGAAGCGGCATGGCGGAGTCGGAGTTGCGTGAACGCCTCTCGGTGATCGCAGCGCGCATCGACCGTCAGCGTGCTGCGGTTCATGCGCGCACGATCGAACTGCGCAAGCAACGCGGGCAGTCGCTCGATGTGGCGCCAGAGCCGATCCGCGAGATGCGCGAGATGCATGTCGTGGCGCGGGACATTCCAGCCACAACTGCCTTCGAACTGCGCAAGGTCGGTGATGCGAATCCAGGTTCACTCGAAGTGGTCGATGCTGCGCGACGACGCACGCCGTGGGACACCGCGGAGGTGGAAGTCGCGCGCGATAGTTTTCCTCGTGCCATTCGAACTTCGGTGCCGCTCGTGATGCGGCTCGATGGCGCGCTCGACGCGATCGTCGGCTCCGTTCGCCCCGAGGCGTGGAGAGAAGACATCGAGCGGCGACCCTTCGAGCGGGTGACCGAGGAGGGTTCCATCGAGATCGATCTCGGCGGGTATCGCGCTGGTGCCGAGGCGGTCGGTTCCCGCGGTTTGGAGAGGCGTTTTGAGGATCGGCTGCGTGGGCTCCGCGGGCGCGTGATTCGGCGACTGGCGACGGATCAAGAAGAACGCCTCGAACCGGTCGCGGGGGCGCATGTGCAGTCGTCCATCGATGCGGCGCTGCAACTGCGCGTGCAGGCAGCGCTCGATCCACGCACGGGACTCACGCTTGTGCAGCCGTGGCATACGAGCAGCGATGCGCTTGTGATCGGAGACGCGCTTCCCGCTGCGGCGGTCGTGATCGACATTGCGACGGGTGAGATTCTCGCCGCCGCAACAACACCGCGTGCCGGAGATGCGGCGCGCGGCGGACGCCAACCGATGGCCATGGAGACTGCCGGCATCCACCGTGCATTTGAGGCGAAGTATCCGCCGGGCTCGCTTGTGAAGCCGCTGGTGTATCTCGCCGCCGTCGCTGAGGGGGTCGCCGCCGAAGATGAGAAGATCGAGTGCAATGGTCACTACTTCAAGGAGCGCACCGATGCGGCGCGCTGCTGGATCTTCCGCGAGCGTTACAAGTTTGCCACGCACACCAAGTCGATCGGGGGTCCGCTCGGCATCGAGCAGGCGATGGCGCGTTCGTGCAACATCTACTTTTACACGCTCGCCGATCGGCTCGGCGCCGAGCGATTGTGCGATTGGTATCGGCGCTTCGGGCTCGGGCGGCTTGGTGGTGATGTGCCGTCCGCTGAAGTGGCGCGGGTGCTTGAGGGTCGTGGCGATCGTTTCTCGACGGTGTCCCTTGGCATCGGTCAAGGTGCGATGGCCGTGACGCCGCTTGAAATGGCGGCGGCCTACGCGATGGTGGCGCGCGGTGGTTCGTGGGTCGAGCCGACTTGGCACAAGGGAGGTGCTCGAGTAACTGCCGTACAGCCTTTCTCGTCCACTGCGGTCGCACGAGTACTGCGCGGGCTTGAGCATGTGACGAGCGAGTCCTATGGAACCGGCAACCACATGGATCTCGGCGGCGGTGTGCGCGAACCGATCATTGAGGCGCCAGGTGCGCGCTGGTGGATCAAGACTGGAACGGCCGAGGCGCCTCCGCTACGGCTCGACCGTGACGGTGATGGCGTGGTCGAAAGGACAGTCACGGACGCGGATCACGCCTGGTGTGCTGGACTTGTCGGCAGCGCGATCGATGGATTGCCGCGCTACGCCATTGCGGTGATCGTCGAGCATGGTGGCGGCGGCGGGCGAACGGCGGGGCCTGTCATGGCTGCCGTGATCCGTGCGCTTGTGGAGGAGGGCTACGTTGGCGCCGCTCGCGCCTCGCGCCCACCAAGGTTGGAGGCGAGTCGATGAGCGTGTTCGTTCGTGGGTCTGCGCGTGCGGTCAAGTCAGCGCCGAATCGCCCCGTGGTGTCTCGGATGCTCGGCATTTCTTGGCGCACGATCGGTTGGGTGCCGATGGTCTGCGCCGCGCTTCTCACGGTGATCGGTATCGCCGCGATCGCAACGACTGAACCAAGCATGGCCGCGCGACAGGCTGCGTATGCGTTTGTGGGTGTTCTTGCCGCTGCGCTCATCGTGATTCCGGCCCCCGCGGTGGTGGAGCGGTGGAGTCCGCATGTGTTCATCGTGATGCTGCTCTTGCTGATCTTGCTCGTGTTGCCAGGTGTGCCGCAATCCCTCGTGCGACCGCGCAATGGCAGTCGCTGTTGGATCGACCTCGGCCCGATCGACTTCCAGCCTGCTGAGTTCGCGAAGATCGCATGGATTCTGGCATCCGCGTGGTGGCTGCGGCGAGCGGCGGACTTGCGAACGCGTGCCGGGTTGCTGCTGCCGATCGTGCTGACGGCCGTTCCAGTGGTGCTGATCTTGCTGCAGCCAGATCTGGGGACCGCACTGCTGTTCTTTCCGACCTTGCTTGCGATGCTGCTGATGCAAGGAGCGCGGCGGACGCACTTGGTGGCGGTCATTGTCAGTGCCGCACTGCTCGCGCCTGCTACCTATCCGGTCTTGAAGCCGCATCAGCGTGCGCGCATCGATGCGCTCGTCGCACAATTGACGGGCGATGATCGATACACGCGCTCCATCGGATTTCAGGCGGATCGCGCTCGAACGCTCGTGGGCGCCGGCGGTCTTGCGGGAAATGGCGAGACCGATGCGCGGGATCTGATTCGCTACAACGCGCTCCCGGAGGAACACAACGACATGATTTTCGCGGTCGCCGCGTGTCGTTGGGGTCTGCTCGGCGGTCTGATGCTCATTCTGCTCGAGGTTGCGCTCGTGGGTTCGGCCCTCGCGATCGCGGTGATGACGCGAAGCCCCTTCGGCCGCCTCGTCGCCACAGGCATCGGATCGATGATCGGGTTCCAGTCGTTCGTGAACATCGGTATGACGGTCGGCATTTTGCCGATCACGGGGCTGACGCTCCCGTTCGTCTCTTCAGGAGGAACGAGCCTCGTGGCGTGTTGGGTTGCGGCGGGGCTGCTGTTCGCAGTGGCTGCTCGTGATGCTCGCGTCGTTGGCGGCATGATGGGTGGCAGTGCTGCGCGGGTGGGAATCTGATGGTGCAAGAAGGTGCGATGCCTCGCGGCGGTGGGCGTGAGGCTTGCGTTCGTGCACTCGCCGACTTCGGCATCGAGATTTCGACGGACGAGATGGATCGGCTCGCCCGGTTCCTCGACCTTCTGCTCGATGCCAACACGCGCATGAATCTCACCGCTGTTCGCGATGCGGATGCCGCGTGGATGCGGCATGTGTTCGATGCGCTCACGCTGCTTCCGATTCTGCAGCAGGCGGATGCACGGCGGGTCGCGGATGTCGGCAGCGGTGGAGGCGTGCCGGGCCTCGTGCTGGCGATCGTTTGGCCGCAGGCGACGCATCTGCTGATCGAGTCGACTGGAAAGAAGGCGGCGTTCCTGCGAAGCACCGCGGATGCGCTCTCGCTGCGATCGGTGGAGGTGCGGAGTGAGCGCGCCGAGTCGCTCGCGCATGGGCCTCTGCGCGAGAGCATCGATGTGGTCACAGCGCGCGCCGTGGCTCGCCTGCCGATCCTGCTCGAACTCTGCCTGCCGCTTGTGCGCGAGCATGGACATGTGGTCACGATCAAGGGGGAGAAGGCGGCCGCCGAGGTGAATGAAAGCGCGCGCGCTCTTGGCACGCTCCGCGGTGCCGTGACGGACTGCATCCGTACGCCGACGGGGACCATCGTGGTGATCGAGAAGGTCGGGAAGACGCCGCGCCGTTATCCACGTCCCGCGGGGGAGCCGCAGAAGAGTCCGCTCTGATTTGGAGTTTGGAACCGTTGGGCCATCGGCCCAATCTCTTCAGCGGTTCTATGGCGCGGGCGACTCGGCTGGTGTTCTCGGCGGCGCTTCGCCCTCCGCTGGTGAACTCCGCTCTTCCGTTGCCTCATCCTCGCCACCGCGAACGGGTGACTTGGCAGCGGCAAGGAACTGGTTCGTTCGCAAAGGACGACTGCCGAGTGACGCTGTGCTGTCGCAGCGCGTTGCGGGCGTCATTTCCGCATCGTGCATGCGCCAGTTCTTCCATGTTCGCCGCACAGCCTGAGCGGCATCACGCGCCGTCGACTCCACGCGAAGAATGCGAAGCACGGACCGTTCAGTCGTGAAGGGACGCCATCCGCCCGTGGGCGTGGACTGTTCGAAAGACTCTCCGCGGCGCCGATACACGCGACCATCAAGACCAACAAGCAGGTTGTCTCTCACCACATCAGGTTGGAACGCATCCGAATCATCGGGCGTCCGCGGCGTGACGGTGTGATCCACTGGCGAATCGGAGGGGAGTGTCGGCGCTGGCGAAGTACATGCGGCGACCCAACGGAGACTCCACGGGTTCCACCACCAATCGTCCCCGCCGCATGGCGGATCGCTTGGCGCAGGAACAGGTGATGCGATCTGCCGCGCGAGTTCGGCGATTCGGCTGTGCAGCGTGCCCGGCACGGACGAGAGCGCGCTTCCCCATCTCGAAGTCTCGGCAATATCGAGGAGGACTGGCGGCACCGCATCCGATCCGATCCATGTCCACTGCGGCGCGGTGAACGAGCGTGCTTCGAGCCACCGGCCTGCATGCAGGAGCAGGTGTCTGCCACTCGGTTCACGCAAGAGCATGGACGAGCTGTTGACCGCGCCTTCCAGTCGCCCTTCGATGACGCTCTCGAACGCAGGCGTACCAAGCCAGCGAACGGCGATCGTGCCGTCAGGCGGTGGGGGGTCGTTCACTTGCAGCATCGCGACTGAACGCGTGCCGCTGCAATCTGGCAGCGGGGCCGCGTCGGGAAATGAGACTGTGCGCATCACGGCGGTGAGGTCGTCGAACGCGACTGTGATGGTGATTCCAGCGAGCGTGCTTGTGAGAGTCTGCCTCGCTGCATCCGCGTGTTCAGGCGCCGTTTCCATTCGCAGCGCTGGCACCGTGATGGGACCGATTCGAATCGTGCGCGCGGCTCGGTCGAGAACAGCGTCGCCGACGAAGTTCGCCGTACCGCGAAAGTCGGGGACACCGCGAAGACCGCTCACCTCGACCGCCATCTTGCCGCGAACGGCGGCGCCAGAGAAGTCATCGATGTGCGGCTGGCTGATGCTGACAAGCGCGGTCGGCGTGTGGCGGACTCGTGGCCACGACAGCGCAGATTCCCGCTGTGACTGCTGCACCATGTTTGGCGCCATGCAGGCAAGCGCAACGGTCGAAGCCCACGCAGTGATCATTGGGTGCGTTCAGCGTGCGGCGAAGCCGAGTTCGTCACCCGTGTTGAGGTCCACGAACTTCCACTGGAGGGTCTTGCCCATGCGCTCAACAACGAGCCATCCGATGTCTTCATCGCTGACCGTCAGGATCATCTGCGTCACGGGATCCTGCTGCGGTGGCAACTGCAATTCGACACCGGGCCCGAACAGCACATCACCACCGATGCGTTCTGGTCCCGTGTTCAGATGCGAGAGGCGCTCTTCGAGTGACTTGCGCGATCCGAGATTTGCCGAAGGGGTGGTTCCGTTGGCTAGGACGACAAGAGAACGCATGGCAGTGGGCGAGAATACGGCGGGAAGGGGGGGTGCGTTCAGGCGCAAACAAGCGGTTCGATGCGCTGCTCGAGGCGTTCGAGTTCCGCTCCAACCATCCACGGCAGGCTGCGCAGCTTCTCGCGAAGCCGCTCGGGCATCGGCTTGCCGGCGCGTTCATGCGCGGGGCGACTCTTCCAGCGGCGGTGCATCCAGAGATATTGGTCAGGTGCGCGGCGGACGGCAACTTCCATGGCACGATTGAATCGAGCGGTGATGTAGAAGAGTGGATCAGGCTGATCGCGCCACTCGCTTGGGCGGATCACATCCACGCCATCGAGTTCGTAGTCAAAGCGTCCGCCGATGCGCTGCGCAGCGCCGACCACGATCGGCACCTCGTAGCGCATGGCGAGCAGCCCGATCGACTTGTAACTCGAGGCGAGCCTGCCGAAAAACGGCACAAACATCCCGTCTTCGCCCGCATTCTGATCGGCGATGAATCCGACGCGCCCGCCAGACTCGATGATCCGTTGCACTTCGGTCGTCGCACCCCACTTCGTCAGCACGGTCAGTCCGCGCGCCTCCCGAACGCCACGGACCCAGCGGTCGAGCCATGGATTGTCGAGCGGACGCGCGAGCGCATGGAGGCGAAAGCCGAGCAGCGCCAGCGTGAAACCAAGCAGCTCCCAGTTGCCGCAGTGACCTGTCACAAAAATGATGGGATCATTGCCGACGAGCAGCCGCAGCGATGATTCGATCCTTCCCGTACGCACATGCTGTGGCCACGAGGTCGGTGTGAGAAGACGCGGGACTGCGGTCGCCTCCACCAAGAACATCTGGAAGAGACTGCGAAGCGAATCATCCGCGAGTTTCGCCACTGCGGGTTCACCGAACTCGGGGAAACTGCGGCGGATGTGCCCGCGAGCGCGTTCGCGGTGGCGCCTCACGAGCCGTCCATACAGGCTTCCAAACTGCGCGGCGGTGCGCATGTTCTGCGCAGGCGGGAACATATGAAAGGCTCCGAACACTCCCCGAAGCGCCGCGTACTGCGCGAACGCGGCTGCATGATCGATGAAACTCTGCGGTCGCACGCGCTGCTCAGCGCTCCGGTGAACCCGTCAAGATCTGGAATCGGTTCCAGTTCAGCACAGGGACCTGCGCGGCACTCGCCGAGGCAACGAGCGCCTGATAGGAGTCGTACGCACGGCTCGCTTCGAGTTGCGCGGCGTAAGCGGCGTCATCCGCGCCAATGGAACGAATCTGCGGACGCACGGGCACGGTACCGAGCACGATGAAGTCGATGTCGGGTGTGATCTCCGTTCCATCAACGACCACGCCGCCCCACTCGCGGATCTTGGCGCGGATGTAGTCGCCTTCGGAATCGGTGACCTTGCCATCGTTGTCCACATCGAACTTCCCATGCACAAGGAACTTGTACTGATAGTTGGGGCTGTACACGGCATTGGCAAGCACGTTGCCCTTGGACACGCTCGCCCGAGGGGCCTTTCGGGTCACGCGCGCCGTGCTCGTCGTGTCGCCCACCTTGATGATCTCGATACTGGCGATGCCGGGAGCTTGTCGATCAGTCTTCGGGTCGTACAGAATCGCCGAGGAATCCGGGTAAACCTCGAAGGTCATCCCCGCACGAACTCGATCCTTGTTGCCGAGCGAGATGAAGAGCTGATCCTTCGCCGTCTGCGAGATATCGATGACTCGGCCATACACCAACAGGGCGGGATCCGCAGGCTTGATGCGGAACTGATCGACTTGCTTCTGAAGTTCCTGCACTCGCGCCGTCAACGCCTGGTTGGCGGCCACGAGGCTCGCTTGCTTTGCGCGCTCTTCATCGATCTCTGTGGCGTACTCGGTCTTCGCATTCTCGCGCGCGGTCGCCAGTTCGGTCTTCAGCTCTTCGAGCGAGGCGAGCGTGCGCTCTGTCGCCTCGGCGTAAGGAGCAATCGTCGCCTGGAGTTCACGGACTTGCTCTTCGCCTGCCCGCTTTGCTTCATCCGCTTGCGCCTGAATCTGTGTGACCTGCGCCCCCGACTGTTCGACGGCCCGCTCAAGTTCTGCGGCCTTGTTGACCGCCTCGGTGCGTGCGCGCTCGAGTGATTGCATCTTCTGCTTCACCGTCTCGTCGGGCTTGAGATTGAGCGCAGCGCGGAGAGACATGGCATCACCCGCCGTCTCGCCCGTGACCGCCGACATCAGGTTTGCATTTCGTGAGACAAGGAACTCCACCAGGCTCTTGCCCTCGCCCTGAGCAGCTTGTTGCGCCTGCAGTCCCGTGTCCTGATCGAGGTATCCCGGGGGAACGATCGCCGCGAGATCGCGCTTTGCCTTTGCCTCTGTTGCAGCGGACTTGTTCCACTCGGTGAGGAAGTAGACCGAAGTGGCAGCGGTCAGCACAAAGAGGATCACAAACACCACCAGACCGATCAGCGGTCCAGTCGTTTTTGAGGGCATCGCCATAGAACCGCGTAGTGTCGCTTCGCGAGTGGGGTTGCGTCAAGTGGTGGAATCGGTTGCGCTTGCATAAGCGGGCGCGATGTGCGATACTGCGGAGTCCCGCTGATTCGCCTGCGCGTGCAGGTGGATGCAGGCGGCAGACGAGGATCTTTCCAGTGCCCAATACCGAATCAGCGAAGAAGCGAGTCCGTCAAGGCGTCGAGCGCAGCGCAAGGAACCGATGGCGCCGCACGAAAGTCAAGGATGAGACGAAGGTCTTCCTGAAGGCAGTGCATGATGGCGACAAGGCCGCAGCGGAAAAGTCGCTGCGCGCACTCTCGGGCATGCTCGATCGCTTTGCCCTCACGCCGACCATGCACCGCAACACCGCGGCGCGCCGCAAGAGCCGTCTTGCACGGCGTCTGAATGCGATGAGCGCTGCGAAGAGCTGATCGAGTTCCGCGCCGACCGAAGACTCCATGGGCCAGCGCAAGGCTGCGCGACGAGGTTCTGCTCCACCGAGCGGTGGAAAAGCAGGCGAGCGTTCGACCGTTGCGGCGAGCGGGTACTTCGAGCGTTCCAAGCAGCCGCTTGAGATTCTTGCACTCGTCGCGCCGCTGATCGTGCTGTACGAGGTGGGCCTTGTCTTTGCGCTGCGGACGCACGGCGGAACGCTCACCAACTCCGCGCATGAAGGACTGCTTCGCTTCTTTGCCAGTCTTGGCATTGATGCGGGCCGATTCAGTCTCCCCGCGCTTGCCTTGCCCGGCGTTGGTGTGATCGTGGTGCTGCTCGTGTGGCAAGTGCTCTCGCGCCGCGCATGGACTCTTCACCTTCCGACTGTGGGAGGCATGATCATCGAGTGCGTTCTCTTTTCGCTGTCGTTGCTTGTTGCGGCGCAGATCATCACGCGCATCTTTCCGCCTGCGGCCATGGGGGATATGGAAGGACTTGGAACATTCGGCAAGGTGGCCATGAGCGTCGGCGCCGGTGTCTACGAGGAGCTCGTGTTTCGCATGGTGCTGATCGCATTGCTGCACACGCTGTTCGTGGACTTGATGCGCTGGAAGGAGGCGTGGGCGCTCGGAGTCGCCGTGATCATCGCTGCGGTGCTCTTCACCCTCTACCACCCGCTGCGGCTGCCGAGCGGCGCGCTTGACCTTCGCCGTGTTGTCTTCTTCCTCGCGGCTGGATGCGCGTTTGGGGTTCTCTATGTTGTGCGTGGCTTCGGCATCGCCGCAGGAACGCACGCGTGGTACGACATCGCGGTCGTCGTCTTGCTCGCCTCGCCGGATGCTTGATGCTTGAGGCTTGAGGTGCGCGGCCGCGATCCGCGTCGCGTCTACACTCGAAGTCCCTCATGGAAGAGCGGACTCGGCGCACAATGATCATCACGGCGGCGGTCGCGCTCGCGGCGACGCTTGCAGTCGTTGCGTGGTTCATGGACCGAAACATGGCGCCGACGCGCCAGGCACGCGGCGTGCCTGTGGAGGATCTCGTGGCGCCTTCGCCGCTGACCGCGGACGAACGCGAGGCGGCGCGTGACCGCACCACCCCAAGCAGCAGCGTTCAACTGGAGCAGGGAGCGTGGGTGCAGGTGGCGGCACCCGATGGACGACTGGCACAGCAGTACAGCGCGCGGAAACTCGATCCAGAGCCTGGCGCGTTTCTCTCGATGGACGGACCGCAGACGGTCTTCTTCCTCGATGATGGCCGCGTTGCAACACTGCGCGCGGATTCGGGGCGTGTTCGCGTGCCCAACCGCGCGCTCGAGTCTGGCGTCTTCCGTGGCGATGTCGTGATTCGCATGTTCCGACCAGCGGCAGGAAAGCAGGTTGATCTGGCGAAGGATCAGCCGTCGCTGATTCTTGAATCGGAGGAACTGGACTTTGATCAGACACTCGGGACGATTCGCTGCCCGACGGCGTTTCGTCTGACCACCGATGTGCTGACGTTCGATGGTGAGGGGCTCGACCTGCTGCTCAGCAGTGATCGCAGCACCATCGAGCGTCTGGTGGTGGAACGGCCACTCGGTCCGATCGTGATCGACCGACAGCGGCTCCCCGCATCGCAGGCGTTGCGTGATGGTGCTGCGGCGTCGCCGCGTGGTGATGCGCCCCGCCTGCAGCGTGCGGCTGCGCCGCTGCTTCGTCGCGCGCGCTGGGCGCCGCTGCACGGGATGGCTGTGCGGCCATCGCTTTCCTCGCGTTCCGCGCCGGGTGTTGCGGAGTCGCCGCCGTTCTACAGACTGGAACTGCACGACAGCGTCGAGGTACTGCGGCAGTCGCCGAACGATCGCGCGTGGACGCGCGGCGATTTGCTTGTCGCGGTATTTGCCCTCGAGAACGATCTCGTCAGCGGCGGCATTGCGGATGCGCGTGGCAGTCGCGCCCCTCGCGCCGTACGGCGGAGCGATGCGCTGCGAACTGTCCGCGCCGCGCCAATCGGCTGGCGCGGACAACTGGCGCAGTTGGTCGTGGCGGCAACGATGCCGCGTGTGCGAGTGGACGATCTGCTCATCGTTCGATTCAAGGGTCGACTCGACATGCGGCCACTCGCCGCGGATGCGCCTCGACCGCCTGCAGCCGACGCAATGATCGTGGAGATCGATGGACAGCGCGTGGAGCTTGCGAATCAGGCGGGACTCGCGCTGCGTGCGCGTTCTGTGGATATCGATGTCCGCAAGACTGCGGGCGGGCAGAGTGCGCCGAGGCACTTGAAGGCTGGCGGAGGTGTGGAGGCGACCGATGCGCTGCAAACGCTCTGGTGCGATTCGCTCGATGTCGCATTCACGGAGATGGCGGCGGCGGGGCAAGCGGCTGCTGCGCAGGATCCTGCACTGGGCGCGGTGGAGGCGTCGCAGGTTGATGCGGTGGGGGGCGTTCAAGTGCAACTGAAGGATGGAGCGCGGATCTTCGCGCAGTCGCTTTCGGCGCAGCCGCCCGCTGCCACTGCGCAACTCCATGGGCCCGGGGTCAGCGTGGTGCGGGCGGGCATGATGCTCGATGGCATGCCGCAGGTGCAGGTCGCGGAGCGTGAGCGCGATGTGAGGGCGGTCGGTGGCGGCCGCGCGCGGAATTGGAAGCAGTCGGTTTTTCCCGCCGATGCGCGCGGGAAATTGGAGCAGCCGACAGCGCCTACGCAGCGGCCGGAACTGGATGCGAAGTGGAGTGGCGGCATGTCGTATCGAGACCGCGCTGCCGATGGCGCGCTGCTCGAACTGACCGGCGACGTGCGTGTTCGCGCTGAGCCGCGCGCGGAGGAGTTCGATGCGCTCGACGGGCAGTCGGTGCTGCTGGAGTTCGAGCCCTTGGCGAGCGCCGTGCAGGGCGTTGATGGCGAGAGTCCCGCAGGCGCAGACATGCGTGTGCGCAGATTGGTCACGGTGGGTGATGCGCGTCTGGAGAATCAGGTTTGGGCGAACGCCGCTCGCGTGGGTGCACCACGGCTCTTTCAGTTGCGTTCACAGCGAGTGGAGTACGACGCGCGCAGCAGCGAACTTTCTGTGCCCGGAGCGGGCACCGTGCTCGTGCATGTGCCTGCGGAACAGACGGGCGATGCGGCGGCGCAGGCGAGGCAGCAGCGCGACAAGGGCATCGCGGGTGGCGGCGTGGAGGGCACGAGCCGTTTCCGCTGGGGTGGTTCGATGGATCTCAAGCGTGTCGTGGATCAGCGGTATCTCATGACGATGCAGGCATCCGTGGAACTGGTGCGCGCAGGCGACCGTGCTGATCAGGCGTTGACCATGACCTGCGATCGACTGGAGGCGACGGTGCTGCGCGGCGAACAGACCGTCGGCACGGGGGAGCCGTTCTCGCTCGGCGGGAGCATCGAAGTGCAGCGCATTCGCGGCGTCGGGCGCTGTTTCATCCGCACGCCCGAGTACGACATCGAGTGCGAGGAGTTTGATTACAACGTTGTCACGCAGGTTGCAGAGCTTCGCGGTCGCGCGGGTCGCCTCGTGCAGGTACTGCCGAAGGGACAGGGAGAACCCCTCAAGGCGGCGTCCATGCTTTGGGACATGCAGTCAGGGCGGATTCGAGTGCGCGCAGGATCCGGCAGCGCCGGGCTTTGAGCGCGGCGCGTTCAGATGCGGTCGCGAATGGTCCACAGATCTGGGAACAGCGGTCGAAAGAGCGTGGACCGAAGGTACGCAGCGCCGCTGGAGCCGCCTGTGCCGACCTTGGTGCCGATGGTTCGCTCGACCATCTTCACATGGCGGTAGCGCCACTCCTGCATTCCCTCATCGAAGTCCACCATGAGTTCGCAGATCACGCGGTCGTCGCTGTGGTGGTGGTAGACATCGAGCAGCACATCCTGCAGCGCCTCATTCGGCTCTGGGAGTGCCGTCATTTTTGCGTCGATGAGTTCTGGTGGAACCGCGTGCCCATCGGCGCGTAGCCGCATGAGAAAGGACTGCCAGAGCGTGCGCCCCTCGAGTCGTGCGGCAAGCGCGGCGCGTTCGGGACCACCTTCGGGGTAGCGAGCGAGCGCCGCCGGATTTCGGTTTCCCAGAATGAACTCGAACTCGCGGAACTGCACAGACTGAAAGCCGCTGGCGTTGGCGAGCAGAGAACGGAACGAGTCGAATCCGATCGGGCTCATCGTCTCAAGGACATCGATCTGACCGACCATCGTCTTGAGAATCGTGAGCATGCGGCGCAGTGTGGCATGCGTCGCAGGGTCGTCGTTTCGCTCGAGTGCCTGCTGGAGGTGCAGGACTTCGTGGATCTGCTGCTTGAACCAGAGTTCGTAGACCTGATGGATGACGATGAAAAGCGTCTCATCGTGCTCGCGTCCGCCAGAGAGCGGCTGCTGCAGCGACAGGAGCTCAGGAACGCGCAGGTATTGTCCGTAGGTCAGTGTCACGCCGCCGAGGATAGGTCAGCGCGCTGCCGCAAGTGGGGGAACGCCGCCGCGGGCGGGGTCATTCATGCCTGCCGCGAGCGGCGCCGAAGGATGCAGCGCTTCGGGAACAGGGGCATCGAAGGGATGCACGCGCCCATCCAGTTCGCAGATGTGCCGCGATGCGATCGTCGACGAGAGGAAGATCACCGGCAACCCAGATCCTGGATGTGTGGCGCCGCCCACAAAGTGCAATCCAGCCAACTTGGGATGGGTGTGCGGGATGCGCTTGTGGAGCATCTGTCCAAAGTTGTGCGCAAGGTTGAACGTCGCGCCGTGATTGATCCGTTCACGCTGCCAATCGAGCGGGGTGACGAGGATCTCCTGCTCGATGCGGCTTCGAATATCGCGAATTCCAAGGGGACCCTCGAGTTGCCGTAGCGCATCTTCGCGCAGGCGCGGGCGTTCACGATCCCAGTCGATGCTGCATTGGCGCGGATCGTTGTTGGTCACGGGCAGCAGGACATAGAGGGCGCTGTTTCCCGCAGGCGCGAGCGTTGGATCGATCGCCGAGGGATTGTGGACATAGGTCGAAGGATCTTCACTGAGCCGCCCAAGCTGCGAAATGTCGCGGAAGGTCTCCTCGTACTGACCCGACATGTAGATGGTGTGGTGGGGCAGGTCGATCATCCCGCGCACGCCGAGATACATCATGCAGGTCGAACAGGAATAGCGACGCGCATCGATCGCGGCATCCGTCTCGCGTCCGCGCAGTTCCTGCGGGATCAGGTTCTTCATCGCCCACGTGCCGTCGGCATTGACAACGACGCGGTCGTGGCGGCGCAGCGTTCCACCGATCTGCACGCCCGCGACGGTTCGACCATCAAATGCGATCGCGTCCACGGCGCAGCTCGTCTGGATCCGCACTCCCATCTTCGTGCACGCATCGGCCATCGCACTCATCAGGCGATTGCAGCCGCCTTCGGGATGCCAGATGCCGTACTCGTACTCGATGAAGGGCAGAATGCTGAAGAGACTTGGGCACTCGTAGGGGCTCATACCGAGGTACTTCGCTTGGAAGCAGAGCGCGAGACGAGTACGGCGGTCGTGAAAAGTCTTGCTGAGGCACTGGTGCACCGATTCCCACGGGCGGACATAGGGCGCTGCGGCGATCCCCTCTGGCGACATGAGATCGAGCAGCGATTGAACGCGCTGCTTCAGCACGGGGGTCAGGCGTGCAAGCTTCGTTCGATTCTCATCCATGAATCGGTGGAACGCCGCTCCATCGCGCGGGTCCAACTTCCCGAGACGCTCCGCCATCTTCGCGACATCCTGTGTGGTGTCGAGCACCGTTGGTGCGCCTTCGCGACTGCCGATGATCAGGCGGTACATCGGGTCGAGTCGCCGCAGCGATGCGAAGTCTCCAAGTCGAAAGCCACATGCCGCGAAGATTTCTTCGAGCACGTAGGGCATCAGGAAGAATGTTGGTCCGCAGTCGAAGGAGTACGGTCCCGCGGTCAGACGCCTCGAGCGTCCGCCAACCACGGACTGCGCTTCGTACACGGTGACTTCGAATCCCGCGGCCGCGAGCTGCATCGCCGATGCGAGACCGCCCGGCCCTGCGCCGATGACGCCTATTGACTTGCTGCGGCTCTCTGACCGGGGTGATTGCTGGATCATTGTTGTGCCTTCCTGCGAACGCGTCTCGGCGCGTGGTTCTATCATGAAAGGTAGGCGACACGATGGAAGGCGTTCTTGAGAATCAGTATCCGAGGCGGGCATCGCCGCAGAGGCAACTGGATGCGGGAGCGCTCGAGCAGCCAAAGACTGCGGAATGGGTCGCGCACGCGGGGCGATGGGAGTTGGAAGATCGACTTGGATGGCTCGCGGGGTTTGCCGCCGCGGTTGAGGCGCATGCGGACGAACTTGTCGACGCCGTGTGCGCGGACTGCGGCAAGAGTTCGTGGGAGGCATTCGCCGCGGATGTTCTGCCCTTGCTCGCGTGCGCGCGGTGGACGGCCTCCAACGCGCGGCGCGTTCTGGCGAGCCGATCCGTCCGTGGCAAGCCGTGGTGGTTGGTGGGACAGCGGCATTGGACGGATCGCGTGCCCCTCGGCTCGGTCGCGCTGATTGCAACGTGGAACTATCCCGTGCAACTTCTCGGCATTCAGTTGGTGCAGGCAATCGTCGCTGGCAACCGAGTGACCGTGAAGCCATCAGAGCATTCGCCGCGTTCGCAGGGAATGCTGCTTCGGCTCGCAGCGGAAGGGCTGCCGCCGAATGTGCTGCGGCGCACGCCCGCCACTCGCGAGGCAGGTGCCGATCTGCTTGCGCGCGAGTCCTTTGATCACATTGTGTTTACTGGATCCACGGATGTCGGGCGGCAGATCGCGGTCGGTTGCGCCGCGTCGCTCACACCCACCACACTCGAACTCTCCGGCTGTGACAGCGCCATCGTGCTGCGGGGGGCGAACCTCGCGCTCGCCGCGCGCACGATCTGGCAGGTGCTGTCCATGAACGCTGGGCAGACCTGCATGGCGCCGCGCCGCATCCTTGTGGATGCGACCGTGCAGCGGGCGTTCCTCTCTGAACTAGCGCCTTTCGTGGCGGGCGCATCGGCGTGCACGCTGATCTCGGAGGGGGCTGCGCGTCAGGTGGATGCGTGCGTTCGTGAAGCGGTTGCATCGGGCGGCCACTCATTGAGTGGCGTGGTGGAGGCGCCAACTGGTCGTCAGATGCGTCCAGCGGTCGTGAGCGGTTGTTCGCCGCAGTGCAGACTTGCACGCGGTGATCACTTCGGACCCGCTGCCGCAGTGCTTGCCGCGAACGGACTCGATGCGCTTCTCGCGCTGCACCAAACATTCCCGCAGCACCTTGCCGTGTCGATCTTTGCGGCGCCTCAGCAAGTGCAGGCGATCGCACGCGACCGCGCCATCGTGGCATCGCTCGGTGCAGGATTTGTGACCTTCAACGACGCGGTTCTGCCGACCGTTCATCCGGGAACTTCGATCCGTGGCAGAGGTCTGAGCGGATGGGGTGCATCGCGCGGCGAGGATGGGCTGATCGCGATGACACGGACGGTGACTGTGTCGCAGACAAGCGTCTCGCGGCGGATTCCAGCGGGCGCGCCACAGGGACTCACGCGGCGGCTGCTGAGGGCTATGCTTCGGTGATCCAGTGCGGCCAACCCGACACGAACGGTTCGCTTCCATGATCCAACGCGCGTCATCGTCGACACAACCGTCCGCCATCGTCATCGGAGGTGGGCTGGCCGGACTTTCGTCGGCGGTCGAGCTGTCGACGCATGGCGTTGCAGTCACCTTGGTGGAACGCAACGAGCATCTCGGCGGCAAGATGAATGTGCTCGATGAGTCGGGGTTCCGCTTCGACATGGGGCCGACGATTCTCACGCTGCCGCAGGTGGTGCGTGGGATCATCGCCCGATCAGGTCGCCGCGTCGAGGATTACATCGAACTTGTGCGGCTCGATCCGCAGTGGCGATGTTTCTTCGAGGATGGCACGATCATCGACCTGCGCGACGGCGTCGATGAGATGGCCGCTGCGATGGACCGTCAGTTCCCGGGGCGCGGCGTTGGACAAGGTTGGCGCGACTTTCTCTCGTACAGCCGCCGCATGTTCAGCTTGAGTGAACGCGTGTTCTTCTACAAGGATCTCGAGGGTGTCTCGGATCTGATGCGAAAGCCGCCGACCAACGATCCGGGACTGCTCCGTGATGTGCTTGGCATGCGCATGCATGCGACCGTTGCCGGGACGGTTCACAAGCATGTGCGCGAGCCGCATCTTGCACAGGTCTGCGAGCACTTTCTGCAGTATGTCGGATCGAGCCCGTTCCTTGCGCCTGCGATCCTTTCGCTGATCGCGGCGGCGCAGGTGGATCACGGCTGCTGGTACGCGATGGGCGGAACGCGCTCGGTGGCTCGCGCGCTCGAGCGCATTCTTGGCGAGCAGGGTGCGCGCGTTCGGACGGGTGTTGGCGTGCGGCGGATTCTTGAGGAAGGCGGGCGCGCGTGCGGCGTCGAACTCGAGAGTGGAGAGGTATTGCACGCGGATGTCGTCGTGTCGAACTGCGATGTGCAGCGCACGTATCGCGACCTGCTTGGCAGCGATGCAGCCCGGCGCGAGCAGTCGGTGATCGCATCGGCGTACCGGCCTGCGTGCAGCGGTTTTGTGCTGTATCTCGGGCTCAAGCGTCAGTACGAGCATCTGCGGCATCACGATTTTCTGTTCAGCGGTAACTCCACGCAGGAGTTCGATGACATCTATGCCAAGGGCATTCCTGCGCGGGACCCGACGATCTACTTGTGCGTGCCAAGTCGCACCGACGCTGCGCAGGCGCCTGCTGGCTGCGAATCGCTCTACGCACTGATCCACACGCCGTTCCTCCGTGCGGGGCAGCGGTGGGAGGGTGCAGGCGGCATCGCAGAGCAGTATCGACCAGTGATCATCGACAAGCTCAAGCGTTTCGGCATGCCCGATCTTGAGCAGCAGATCGCCGTCGAGCGTCATCTCACGCCGCAGTCGATTGAACGGATGTACAACGCGGAAGGTGGGGCGATCTACGGACTCGCCTCACACGGTCGCCTTCGGGGGGGATTCAAGCCGCGCAATCGGAGTCGTGTGATCCGAAACTTGTACATCGCTGGTGGCAGCGCGAATCCTGGCCCCGGCGTTCCGATGGTGCTGATGAGCGGGGTCACCGCGGCGCGCAGCGCATGCGAGGATCTGTCGATTCCGCTGCAGGGATCCGTGCAGGCGGGCAACGAGTCATGGCGTCCCGCGATGGTCACGAACTGATTCTCGGAGATCGCTGGAGTCCGCGCGTGCTGCGAGGCTTTCAGTGGTATGTGCGTCGCCTGCTGCGTCAGCGGTTCTTCGCAGTCCGCATCTCGCGCAGCGGCATGCCGAGCACCGAGAGGTGGCGCTCTCATCAAGGACCGCTGCTCCTGCTGCTGAACCACGCATCGTGGTGGGATCCGATTCTGCTGGCCTTTCTGCAGGGTGTGTGGTGCCCAGATCGCCGCGTATTGGCGGCGATGGACCGCGTGCAACTCGAGCGATTCACCATGTTCCGTCGCATGGGAGTCTTTGGCATCGATCCGGATGACCCCGCGAGCCTGCCTGCGATGGTCGATCATGTGCAGCAAACGGTGGCAGACGAACCGCGAACTGTTGTCATGCTGACGCCGCAGGGACGATTCACGGATGTGCGTGAACCGATTCGTCTTCGTCCAGGCGCTGCGGCGATCGCCGCGCGTCTACCCAATGTGCGCGCCGTGGCATTGGCGCTTGAATATCCCCTCTGGCTCGACGCGAAGCCCGAAGTACTTCTGCGATTCTCCGATGTGGACTCGCCAGAAGTGTCGTCCACGGCTGCATGGCAGCGAACATTGACTGCAGCCATGCAGGCGAACGCTGATGCGCTTGCGACCGAGTCGATCGCGCGTGATCCGATGCGCTTTGACATCATCGTCGGCGGGGGCGCGGCACGAGTGAACCCCTTCTACGACGCGTGGCTCCGCCTCACGGGACGAGGGACTGCCATTGATGAATCTGGTCGAGCTCATCGCGGAGCGGACAGGGTGTCATGAGTTGGCAGACGCTGTTGATGTCGGTGGCGTTCGCGTGCAGTGCACTGCCCGCGCTGCTCGGCGCGATCAATCTTCGCCGCTACCGAGTGGTGGATGCGGGCAGTGATCCAACGGGCGAACGACCGACCGTGACCGTCTGTATTCCCGCACGAAACGAGGCCCTCAACATCGAGGCGTGCGTTCGCTCTGCGCTTGCAAGCACGGGCGTTGAAGTGGAAGTGATCGTGCACGACGATGCATCGACAGATGAGACGCCCGCGATTCTTGCGCTGCTCTGTGAGGAAGATGTCCGCGTGCGGGTGGTGGAACGCCTGCCTTTGCCGGCAGGCTGGAACGGGAAGCAGTGGGGCTGTCAGCGCATGGGATTGGCTGCGACGGGCGATTGGCTGCTGTTCACGGATGCCGATGTGCGGCTCGCACCCAGTGCGCTTCGCAGCGCATGGCTTGCTGCGCGCGATGGTCGCAGCGCACTCGTTTCGACCGTGCCGCGGCAGGAAACGGAATCGTGGATGGAAGACGCGGTCATTCCACTGATCCACTTCGTGCTGCTCTGTTACTTGCCCTTTGGACAGATGCGGTCCACGCTTCGGCCTGCGGCGAGCGCAGGGTGCGGGCAGTTCCTGTTCGTGGAGCGCGGCGCATGGCGCGCGGCGGGCGGTCACGAGACATTCCGCGCGTCGATGCATGATGGCATCAAGTTGCCGCGCGCGGTGCGTCGCGCGGGATTGCGTACGGATCTGTTCGATGGAACGCCCGTCGTGTCATGCCGCATGTATGACGGTGCAGGCGCAGTCTGGCGCGGCTTTGCCAAGAACGCGTTTGAGGGGCTTGGGTCGTTCGGTTTGCTGATCTTTGTGACGGTCGTGCATGTGCTCGGGCAGATGCTGCCGGCGGCGTGGATCGCGTGGTCGCTCGTCACGGCGCAGCCGTGGGGCGCACCCGAGTGGCTGGCGAGCGCGGCGCTGACTGTGGGCATCGCGCTGCGGCTTGCGTTCATGCTGCGCTTTCGTCAGTCGCTGCGGTCGGTGCTGCTGCACCCGATCGGTATCGCGCTTCTCACGCTCATTCAGTGGCACAGCGCATGGCTGCACATCACGGGGCGGCGGAGCTGGAAGGGACGGACATCGGGGGGCTCGCCTGCCCCCGCGGCGGGGTAGTGGCGGGCGTGCCGATCGCCTTCGGCGCAGTGGGCGGTGCGGTCTGCAACAGAACCATTTGGCGGTAGCGGTCGCTGGCCTCCATCAGGTGTTGGTGCGTTCCCGATGCAGTGATGGAGCCGCCTTCGAGTACGACGATCTGGTCGGCGTGCTGGATCGTGCTGAGGCGATGGGCGATCACAAAGGTCGTGCGGTTTCGCAGCAGTTGCGCGAGTGCCGACTGAATGAGCCGCTCCGACTCCGAATCAAGGCTGCTCGTGGCCTCATCCAGAATCAGGATCTTGGGATCGGCAAGAAGTGCCCGCGCGATCGCGAGTCGCTGCCGCTGACCGCCCGACAGGCGAACGCCACGCTCACCGATGCGCGTCTGCAGGCCGCTTGGCATGGCGTCGATGAAGTCGGCGGCGTTCGCTCGCTCGATCGCCTCGCGCAGCGCCGCTGCACTTGCCTCACGCGTGCCGTAGCGGATGTTGTCCTCGACGGACCCGTCGAATAGGAAGACATCCTGCTCGACGATGCCGAGAACGCGATGCCAGGAACGCAGCCGGATGTCGCGCAGGTCTGTGCCGTCAATGAGCACGGATCCCGCGGTCGGATCGAAGAAGCGCGCGACAAGATTGCACAGCGTTGTCTTCCCGCTGCCCGAGGGGCCGACGAGCGCCACAGTCTTCCCAGGGAGCGCCTGCAGCGTGATGCGATCGAGCACCGGTCGTTCGGTCTGCGGATACCGATAGGAGACGCCACGAAGTTCCACATGACCTTCGATCGAGTGCTTTGCCAAACGAATCGCATCGGGGCGGTCTGGCATGTCGGGCTGTTCCGCCAAGAGATCGAGCAGGCGATCAAGCCCGGCCAGATTGGTCTGGAACGCTGTCGCACTCGATGCGAGCATCTGGATCGGTAGCAGCAGCATCATCACATAGGTGAGGAACAGCACGAGATCGCCCGCGGTGAGCGTGCCGCGGAGCACTTGCGTTCCCCCGTACCAAAGAAGCGCCGCGCTCGCGCAGGGAATGAAGAGCGCCCAGGCCAGATCGATACCGCGCGACCACCACCAAACGAACATCTCCTGGCGCGACATGAGATGAGAGGAACGGGCCGCGCGCGCCGCTTCCGATCTGGTGCGGTCGAATCCCCGCACGACACGCATACCGCCGAAGACTTCGGCGGCGTGCGCATCGATGGATTCGCGGGTCTGCTTGATGTCGCGGTAGATCGGTCGGATGCGCCCAATCCATGTGCGGTGCGAGAGCACCACCACTGGCAACACGATCAGCGCTCCGAGTAGTAGTCGCCAATCGGTGGCGCCGAGTACGGCGAGGCTGCCGATCAGTTGGATGACCGCGCGCCACGGGTTGTAGAGCATGCTGAAGATGAGATCGCCGACTCCTGCAGCATCCTCGCGCAGTGCTGTCACCATGCCACCGGCACGGATGTGGTGGATGCGTGAGAGCGGAAGTGTCATCGCATGACCGAGCACGCGACGGCGCATGCGGTTCTGCACGGATTTGACCGTACGCGTGGCAAGCAGTCTGCCCGTGATGCTCAAGATGACGGCCACAACCGAGAGTGCGACGATCGTGATGGCGAGCAGCGCGAGCAGCGAGTGTGGATCGGTGAGAGCCGCGTCGCTCACAGGCAGCCACCGACGAAGCGCTTCGGGCAGCGGTGCACCACCAAAGACATTGTCGATGGCGATCTTCGTGGCGGCGGGCGGCAACAGTTCGAGCACACTGCCAACCGTTGCGCAGGCGAGCGCTGCGATCACCTTTCGGCGATCTCGGCCGACCGTTCCGGCAAAAGAGCGAAGCAGTTCTCCGAGTGAGCGGTTGCGGCGT
The DNA here is from genome assembly GCA_046080505.1 of Planctomycetota bacterium. Taxonomy (GTDB): domain Bacteria; phylum Planctomycetota; class Phycisphaerae; order Phycisphaerales; family SM1A02; genus F1-60-MAGs104. Next base: position 13,175 of record JBJTUC010000081.1, on the reverse strand, counting down.
GCGCTGACTTCGCTTCCATGTCGCGTCACGACCGTTCGCTGCGACTTGCTGCGCGCACGCCGCTCGGACGCTTCTTCGCGGTACGCGCCGTACTGCCTTCGACTCGATAGGAACGCCACTCGGTCGGAATGGTAGGTCGTCACGGTACGCTCGCCGCATGCAACCGTGGAACTGGTCAGTCGTCGCCCTTGCGGCGTTCATCGCCACCTCGCCACTCACGCAGTCACAGCCCGCGCAGCCATCCGCCGCTGGAAAGACGTCGGCAGCGCAAGGCGAAGCGAATGGAGAAAAGAGTGCGCGTCCACCGAAACGGCAGAGGGGACCAGGCCAGCACTACGGAGTGCAGCAGGCGCCGCCGAAGGCGAAGGGTGCGGTGCGGCTTGCTTCGTACAACCTGCAGAACCTCTTTGATCATGTCGATGATGCTTCGCTCTCGGGCGAGTGGGAGGACTTGAAACTCGCGGTGACCGATGACCGCGCGAAGGCGCTCGCGGAGGTGATTCGGCGGCTCGATGCGGACATCCTCTGCTTGGAGGAGATCGAGTCGAAGGAAGCCCTGACCTGGTTTCGCGACACCTATCTGAAGGGGTTGGGCTACGACCACATCGAGAGCATCGATGCCGGCTACTACCGCGGTGTCGAGCAGTCTGTGCTGTCGCGGTTCCCGATTTCCGCTCCCATGGTCTTCGTCGGTACGGTGCTCGAGACGCGCGGCGGTGGTGGCAAGCCAGAGGGCAAGCCAGAGGTCAAACCAGAGGGCAAACCAGAAGGCGACAAAACTGACGCGAAGTCCGATGCGAAGGAGAAGAGCAGTGTCCCGGATGATCCGACAAAGTTCCAGCGCAGCCCGATTGCTTTCGATGTCCAGTTGCCGGGCGGCTATTCGCTGACGGCATTCGTGATCCATCACAAGGCGGGCGGCGAAAAGTTCAATGATCACCGCGAGGCAGAGGCTGCAAAGATCATCGAGTTCGTGAAGCAGCGGCTTGAGAAGAATCCAAATGCGAACATTGTGGTGGTGGGTGACTTCAACGCCACGCCCATGAGCGATGTGCGACGGATGTACAAGGACGCGGGCCTTCTCAATGGCTACGACTTCCGAAGTGCCGACGATCAAGCGGCGGGGCGCAATCGCGGCGTATCCGAAGCGCAGAAGCAACAACTCTACGACCGCTACACAACGCACGAGTCCGGCCGATCGATTGACTACATCCTTCTTTCGAACGGTTTCGCCGATGAGATCGTCCCTGGATCCTTCTTCGTACTGTCGTCGCTGCACCCGGGAGACAGTTACGACTGGCGCAAGGACACGCCGCCGAGCGGCTACGCAAGCGATCACTATCCCGTGGCGCTCGACTTCATCCCGAGCGAGGGGGCGGCGAAGACAAACTCGAGTGGTGATTCGCGGTCGAATGCGCCGAAGAGTCGCCGCTCGTACTGAGCAGACGAATCGCCTCGGTGACATCCTTGTCGCCGCGTCCTGAGACGTTGATCACCACGATCTGATCTGCGCGCATGGTGCGTGCAGCATGCACCGCTGCATGCACCGCATGAGCGGTCTCGAGCGCGGGAATGATCCCCTCGAGCCGCGCCAGCAACTGGAACGCCTCCAACGCTTCTGCATCGCTGACGGCGCAGTAGTGCACGCGCCCCGCATCGCGCCAATAAGAGTGCTCGGGGCCGACCCCCGGGTAGTCGAGTCCCGCACTGCACGAGTGCACATCGGCGGTTTGCCCATCGGCGGTCTGCAGCACATACGAGTACGAGCCATGCAGAACACCGGGCGTTCCAAGGGAAAGCGGCGCTGCATGCTGCCCTGCGCCGAGCCCGCGTCCGCCCGCTTCCGCACCGATGAGATGAACCGAATCGTCCTGCACGAACGGAGCGAAGATGCCCGCAGCATTCGAACCGCCGCCGACGCATGCCACCACCGCGTCGGGAAGTCGCCCAAGCTGCTCGAGACACTGCGCGCGGCACTCTTGACCGATGACGCTTTGGAAGTCCCGCACGATGGTGGGAAACGGATGCGGGCCCACCACGCTTCCGATGATGTAGTGCGTGTTGCCGACCGAACCCATCCAGTCGCGCATGGCTTCGTTCGTCGCATCCTTCAGCGTGCGCGACCCCGAGGAGACCTCATTGACGGTGGCGCCAAGCAATCGCATGCGGAAGACATTGAGCGCCTGTCGCCGTACATCTTCGCTGCCCATGAACACCTCACAGGGCAGCCCAAAGTGCGCGCATGCGGTCGCGGTTGCAACGCCGTGTTGGCCCGCACCGGTCTCCGCGATGATCCGCTTCTTCCCCATGCGCAGAGCAAGCAGCGTTTGCCCCATGGTGTTGTTGATCTTGTGGGCGCCCGTGTGCGCAAGATCCTCGCGCTTGAGCACGATCCGCGCTCCGCCCGCGTGCGCAGTCAGCCGCGGCGCATCGCACAGTGCGGTCGGTCGTCCGACAAAGTGGCGAAGCAGTCCGCGCAGCTCATTCATGAAGCTCGCATCTTGCCGCGCCTCGATGTAAGCGACCTCGAGTTCATGCAGGGCGGCGATCAGCGTTTCGGGAACGAACTGACCACCGTACGGACCGAAGCGTGCCGGCAAACCGCTTGCAGGCGATGGAGTAATCGGGGCGACGGTCACTCGCCCTCCGTGATCGCCGCACGCGATGGGCGAAGTCGCAGCAGCATCGTGAGCGGACCAGAAATCGCGTAGCCGCAGAAGGCGACGGCGAGTGCCACCTGGAACCACCAGATGGCAAATGCGATCGGCAGCATCAGCCAGGCGACGAAGGCGAACGAGTGCCTGCCACGCAAGTAACGATTCACGAAGTGGCCGTACGGGATTCGGGAGATCATCGCGAACGAAGCAAGGATGGTGGCGAGCGGCAGGATCAGCGCTGAAGTCTTCTCGAATCCATCGGGTGGCGCCTCGTGAAACCGGATGACCGTGAGGTGCTGGTGCAGCAGCGTGAGGCTCGCGATCGCACCCGCCGAACCTGGGGAGGGCAACCCACGGAACACTCGGTGGTCGGCTTCATCGGTCGAGCCGACTTCCGCGTTGAAGCGCGCGAGGCGGAGTGCCGTGCAGCAGATGTAGAACGCCGTGACGCCCCAGATGATCTTGCCGTACACGCCATCGGCGTCGGGGCCGAGGATCCCTGTGTAATGATCGGGACCGCCGTAGTAGTAGCTCACGAGCCGCAACACCATGAACGCCGGCGCAACTCCGAAGGTCACCATATCGGCCATCGAGTCGAGTTGTGCGCCGAACTCACTCGCCGAGTTGGTGAGTCGCGCGGCGAATCCGTCAAAGGCATCGAACAGCATGCCAAAGAAGACAAGGCTGCCTGCGATTGTGAGCGTGCTCCAGCCAAAGATGTTGCTGGGACCAATCGGCTTGCTCGCATAGTGGATCGCGGCGAATCCGCAGATCAGATTGCCAAGCGTCAGCAGCGTCGGGAACACGGCGACCGTCAGCAGTCGTCTTCGGTGACGAGTGGTCTGCACCTGATCGGGCAGTATGGGTGGCGAGGCAGTCATGGTTGTGCGGGCTTCGGGCTTGATTCTATGGCAGCACCATTCGTGAAGTGTCGATCGGCGATGAGTGGCGCGATCACCACAATGGGACGGAGTCGAAGCAGATCGCGATCACCGCCTTGTCGCCCGAGCAGCAGTTCGCCAAGCGTGGCAGGAGGCAGGACTGGCGGACCGGCGGAAGGACCTTTCCCGGAGCTCTGCGCACGGGGCGGCGCGCTGGCCACGAGCAGGGCGGTGCCACGTTCAAGCGCAAGGGAGAAGCCCGCACCCGCGAAGCCCTCGCGCGCCGATGCGCGCGCGCCAGGCACTGCGCCGCCTGCGAGGAATGCCGGCTGCAATTCCACATCCGTGACGGCACCCTTCTCAAGCGGAACGGTCCAGCCGCGGATCAGCAGCTGGAGTGTGCCGTCCGCGATGCGACGCGTGCTTCCATCGATCAGCACCGCACATTGTCCGCGCACGGGCAGTGCGTTCACCTGCGTCCATGCATGCGCCTGACCGAGCCACAGACGGATACTCGATGCAGTACCGCCGAGAGTGTCCAAGGATTTTTCGAGGTTTCCCAGCGGGACGGCGGCCACACGGATACCGTTGCCAAGCAGTCGATCTTGAACGCTGTCGGTCAACAGGGTCGGCTTGTTCGCATCGAAGAATGCGTTGAGCGCATTCGCGTTGTCTGGCACTTGCCAGCGGAGGACGACCACGCCGTCGGTCGTCCCATCATCGGAGGGAAGCCACACATCGCGCGTCGGGATCGACGCAGCGATCTCCGCCCATGCGGCGGTCCTGTCGCTCGCATCACGCTGCTCGTCCTCGGCGCGCTCGGGGCGCACACCATCGGCCTCCCCGCCGTCGGGGCGCACCGCGGTTTCAGCCTGAGGGGTCGGCGCCGTGTTGCACGACACGAATGTGAGTGCAGTTGAGGCAAGCGCCAGCACAGGCAGGCATGCAAGCCTCCGTCGTGAAGTGACAATGTTCGCTGCGGTCATGCGGCTATGTTCGGGAGCGAGTTGATACGGTCGATCAGTCGCCGAATCAGCCCAAAGAGCCTCCGATTATGGTGGAACCAGATTCGCGGAGTTCCCTCAGGCGCATCGTCGCCCGCCAACGAAACGCCTTGGTGCATCGTGCCGGATTCAATCAGAGGCGAAAACTCCTGCGCAAGGTCCTGAAGTTGGTTCGGCGAGAGCAGTGCATCAAGTCGAAGCACGAGCAGATCATTGACGTACCGGCTGGATCGGTAGCGGCGGTAGAAGGTGCTGATGATCTCCACGGCTTCGGCGGCTGATGTCGCGCGCGTGAAGAGATCCGTGTCCTCAGCGCTGATCCAAGCGGTGCGTTCCATGCACTCGTTCACGAATGAACGCCAGCGTTCCCAGTAGTGCCCGCCCTCGCCTTCAACAAGAACAATCGGCACCACAGAACTGCGCCCGCACTGCACCAGTGTGAGTGCCTCGAACAGTTCGTCTTGCGTGCCGTATCCGCCGGGGAACGCAGCGACCGCATCGGCACTGCCCATGAACGCGAGTTTTCGCGTGAAGTAGTAGCGGAACTTCAGCAGTTTCGGATCGCCTTCGATGATTGGGTTCGGGCGATCCTCGAACGGCAGTCGAATGGAGAGGCCAAACGACTGGTCAGGTGTCGGGCCCTCGTTGCCTGCCTGCATGATGCCGGGTCCAGCGCCGGTGATGGCCATCCAACCCCGTGAAGCGAGCGCGCGCGAAAAATCAAGCGCCGCGATGTAGTCGGGATGGTCGCGCGGCGTGCGTGCGCTGCCGAAGATCGCGACCTTGCGCAGCGACCGAAAGCGTTCAAACATCGTGAACGCCGCGCGCATCTCGCGGAGCGACTGGCGGATCAATCGCAGCTCTCCCATCGTCAGGCGGTCGTTGGCGAGGTGCAGCGCTGTGGCGACCATCTCGGAGATCACATGCGCGCGCGACTGTTGCTCATCATCGCTCGCGCGGTCGGCCAGTGCCAGCGCGACCATCTCGTCGATCGCGCGGCGCAGGTGCGGGGCGAGGCGCGGATGTGTTGTTTTCGGCTTCATGCATCGCTCCGAGCAATTGGCGCGGCTGGCGCGCTGGTTGGCGGCAGCTCGGGTGCGGGAAGAAGAAGCGGCAGCGGCACGAGCGATCCCTCTGGCTTGTCGAGCGTGCCGCGGACATCGATCTGGAAGATCTGGTTGGACACGCCGCCAAGCAGATCGCTGACGAGTGGAATGGTGCCCTTGTTTGCAAGGCGTAACGCGATGGCACGGGTCTCCGTGTCGAGGCTGCCCGTGCCCTCGAGGATCATGTTGCGTGAGGTGAGGTCGAAGCGTTCAAAGGCGATGGTGGAACGATCGATGGTGAACTCGAAATCACCTCGATCAATGACAGGATCGAGGTCAATGCTTGCCTGACCGAGCTGCAGCAGGGCGATGGCGATCGGCAGTCGCGTGAGCTCGGTGCGCTCGATGACCGCAGCGCCTCGTCCGCGCCGACCCGCAACACCGCTTCGATCGCCTTGGACTGTCACGCGCGCATCAACTCGTCCCGGATCCGATCGTGCCGAACCGCGATCGGGTGGTTCTGTGGACTGCACACCTGCGAGCAAACCGATTGGTGCGCCGGATACTGCGCAGTCGGCGGCGATGGAGTAGGGGGGTGCAAGTCCAAACTGCGCCGTCGCTGAGAGGCTGCCGCTTCCGAGGCGTCCCTCGCAGTCGAGCAACTGAAGCACATCACTGCCTTGCGCGACGAGCAGTCGCATGGACACATCCTGCAGCGGACGGTCCGCGACTCGCAAAGATGTATCGCTGACGACTGCCTCGAAGAGCGGGAGTGTGTTGCTCCCGGTGCGGCTTGCGAGGAATGCCGTCGCATCCGCCTCCGCGATCCCAGGACCGACATCCAGTGCGGCGTTCCAGACACGCAGGTCGACGCCAATGTCCGTGACCAACTCTGCGCCTTCGCGAAAGAGAGAGATGGACGCATCCGCACGCAGGAGATCGCGTACGCCAAATCCGTTTCGCACGAGCAACTGCGCAAGACTCTGCGGGAGGACTCCATATAAACCCCGCACAGGCGCCTGTGAAGTCACGAAGGCCGAGAATTCACCCTGCGTGACATGTCCCGATTGATCTCCATCGACCCATCCGCCACCTTCGATCGATCCTCCAATGATCGCGGCAGAGAAAGGATGGAGCAGCAGATCGCCGTTGCTCGCCGTCACTCGCATTGGCTGCTGCAATCGAAGCGCAGTTTCAAACTCCCCTTGGCCAACGCTGAGATCGGAGAGTCGGACTTCAAGATCGAAGTCAGTGAATGAAACATCTCGTGTGCCTGAGACGCTCACAAATGCGTCGTAGCGGCCTTTCGGCGCCAGTTCCTTCAAGACGGCACCGAATCCGTTGGCGTCGACTCGGTTGGCGACCTCATGGAGCAGCGGTCCCTGCAGCATGCCATCCTGCACATACGCCTCAAGGTCAATGGAAGAAAGGTCCGTACCAACGCTGCCATCGATGCAGATGCGGGTCGCATAGCCGTCTCTCGGTCCGGCCGTCATGTCGACTCCGTCGCAGGTGACATGGGTGCCCTCGACCGTGATCGTTCCCGAGTGAAAGACCGTGAAGACCTCGCCCTCCGACAACTGCAAGAGGAGATCGTGCGGTTCGATCGTGACGGAGCTGCGAAGTACCCCCTCGAGATCGCCCTCAAGCCGCAGGTCCGCGTCGAACACACCCTGCGGTGCATAGCGCTTCCAGAGTGCATCGGCTTCCGCTTGTTCACGGAATGGCAGCAGATTGACCGCATACTCAGCGAGCTCGATATCGCGCATGCCAACCCGAACCGATGTCGGCGTGTGTCCGATGCCCACGGTGCCCACGGCGTGAATACTCCCGTTCTGACGAGATCCGCGGAAATCCTTGATCGCTATCGCCTTATCCGTGACTCGGAATGATCCCACACAATCCTCAAGGCTGAATCCAACGGGCCAAGCGATCTGGTCACTCGAAAGGATTTCCCCTGCAGGAATGATCGGATGAACGCTGCCATGCGTGAGCTCGATCGTGCAGTCGAGTTTCAACTGCCCATCGGCGTCGCTGCGCAAGCCTCCGCGGAGTTGCAGGCGACCTGCCGGATTGATTTGCTGCAGAATCGAACCGCCGCTCGCAAGCGTCAGTCCAGGCCAACCGACCACAAACTCGTCAGGCTCTGGGGGAATCGCCGTGAACATCCTCGAATTGATCCGCTCATCCGGCAATTCAAACGTGATCTCCGGCTCGAAGCGCAGCGCGCCGTCAGGTGCGGCGCTGAAACGAACTCCACCACTGAAACTCCCGCTGCCGCCGGCGAAGGTGGTGAAAGGCACCTTGTCGCCGAACTCAATGCTGTTGTCAGTCAACAGGATCGTGCCGTCGCGTGCGCGTACGGGATAGGGGAACTCTTCGGGAAGCAGATCCGCCTCAATCAGATCGATTCTGCCGCGAACGGAAGGCGGCTGGCTCGATCCTTGCGGCTGCTTCACCGCGAGGTCGAGGCGGATCAGACCTCCTGGCTTGAACGACCCCTCTTGAATGATGCGAGTCAGTTCGCCAACGCGCGCGGAGAGCGCCGCAATCTGGGTCGGATCTGAGTTCGCCGACTGCGAGAGCGCCGCGAGGGCGCGTTCTGCCTGCGTCAGTTCATCACGGCAGGCATCCACTTGGGTCGGGTCGCGCAGAAGTCCTGCGCGCTGAAGCGACAAGAAACCGCCGTACCAGAAGATGCTCTCAAAGAGTCTGCGCTCGCTGTCGGGGAAACTTCGGATGAGGGCGCCGTCGATCGGTGCACGATCGGATGAGATCCTCAGGTCCACACCAGGATCCATGCCCATGCCACGAATGTCGCCGCCGATGCGGATGATTGCTCCGTCCGATCCGATGCCCTCGAGCGATTCAACGTGGGCATCTCGTCCTTCGATCCGAATCGTCGATTTGACTTGCGTCAGGGGGTAGGGGAAGTCCTCAAACGCCCCGCGGCCATCAAGAATGGTGAGCAGCGCCCTATGGTCTGTGTTCGCGGCCGTGAGCGAGCCATCCGCAGCAATCGTCGGTGCACCGCGGCGCGCAGACCACTCCGCCGTTGCACGAACTTCACGAACCATGAAAGACTTGAGGAAGTCGGCAACGGCACGAGGCGCTTCGAGCGCACTCGTGTCACGCTGCGTCCCCAGTTCGAGCACCGGGATACGAACACTCACGCTGAATGGCGCGAGCGAGCGAGCGCGTTCAAGCCACTCCGAGCGGCGCTCCCAGTCAAAGTCCTGCCACGGGACGGCCGAAAGGTCGACCTCGAGTGAAGCGAAGAATGGGAGTCGTGCCACCTTCCCGTCTGCGGAGTCGCTGAGCACATCAAAGTCGAAATCGTTCAGCGACACACGGCCGCCCTCGATCTCCAACTTTCCACTGCGCACGAAGACTTCAGGCTTTCCCTTCGCATCAAAGATCTTCATGCCTTCGTAGCGCACCCACGAACCGAAAAGACTGGCCGGCAATTTCGCGGAAAGTTGGCGGACTTCAAGTGTCCCGCGCAGCGGGGCGGTCGCACTTGACGAGAGCGTTGCTCGCACCACTTCGCCTGCGGCCTGCGATGCCAGCACGACCGATCCGACCTGCCGCGGCATCATGAATGCCAAGCGCTCGGTGATCGTGACGCCGGTCGCACTCAGGTCGAACGCGAGCGACGACTGCTCCCACCAGCCGCTGACGCGCATCTCACCGTCCCGTTCCTGCAACTCCAACTTGGAACGCGACACGGCCGCCGAGTCGGGAACAAGGCTCGCCGATGCCGTGAACTCGAAGGGATTTCGAAGCGTGCCGCCGCGAAGTCGACCTGCCGTCACGCGAATCTCATCGATGGAACCACGGTCCATTCGGAGACCGCCCCCATCGCCTGGGCTCGCAAGCGATCGCCGGAGCGACTGAAAGTTGAAGCCACCATCCGCCGAGGCGCGTTCCACCACTTGGATGTCGAGCTTTCCGATGTGCAGTGAATGAATGTGCAGCGGTCCCCAGAGCAAGGTCCATGGCGCGAGTTGCACCTCCATGTCCTGGACGGTGATCAAGTCACGCCCGACCCCTTCCCAACCTGGAACCCGCACGACCAGACCCTCGAGTCGAGCCTTGCCCCAGCCCCGCCACTCGAATCGGTCGAGTGTCGCGTCGCCGCCAACGGTTCGCCCCACTTGCGACGCCACGAGCGACCCGACCCACGATGGCGTCAGCGCGAGAATCACTGCGAGAATCAGCAGTGCACAAGCGCCTGCAATGGCCACCCACAGCAGACGCCGCGCTCCGCGGCACACCGCACGCCACGCGTCGCCGAGCGATGGATGTTCAGCACCCTGGGATGAAAATCTATCCAGCTTCATGCGGGGGACGCGATGGTAGTACGCTCGCTGAAGCGGTTGGTCACGCCGAAGCTCCTGAACATGTCAGAACAGAGACAACGAGCCATCATCACAGGCAGCGCAGCGCGAGTGGGGCGCGCAACCGCTGTGGAGTTCGCGCGGCGTGGGCTCGACATCACGCTTGCCGTTCGGGCGGACAACGCCGCCGCACGCGAGAGCGCGCGGCTCTGCCGAGCGGCGGCGCGCGAGGGAGGCCGAGCGGAGCCTGATGTGCTGATTGAGTGTGCGGAACTCGATGACCTTGCCGCCGTGCAGGCCATGGGTGCACGCCTCGCGGCACGCAGTGCCGATGTGATCGTTCACTGTGCAAGTCGCTACGACCCGCAGGCGTTCGGCTCGATCACTCCAGAGCATGCACTTTCGCACATGCGGGTGAACGCCCTCGCGCCTCTGCTGCTGACGCAGGCGCTCGCGCCGCAACTGTCTGAGTCCTCCATCCCATCGGGCGGCGCTGTGGTGTGCTTCAGCGACATGCATGTGGCGGGTCGTCTCTACAAGAATCATGCTTCGTATTTCGCATCGAAGGGAGCGCTCGATGCACTCATCGGCGCGCTCGCGGTGGAACTCGCCCCGCGCATCCGAGTGAATGGCATCGCGCCAGGTGTCGTCGCATGGCCGGTCGACGCTGATCCTGCAATGACCGCGCGCTACATCGAGCGAACACCACTCGGGCGAGCGGGAACGCCGGAGGAGGCCGCGCGCTGCGCCGCGTGGCTTGCGCTCGAGGCGACCTATCTCTGTGGCGAGATCATCCGCCTCGACGGGGGGCGCTGGCTGAAGTAGACAGTGGTGGGGGAACCCAACCGCGCTGCACCGCAACGCGTCGCCACGATGCCGCTTGGATGGGATCGCCCGCATCTTCCCAGCGCCGTGCCGCATCCGCGGCAGCCTCTGCCGATGCGCACACTTCGGCCCATTCGCCCCACGCGGCGGCTGCCGCGACGCGGTCGCCGAGCGACTCATGGGCACTCGCGATTTCCCATGCGAAAGCCTCACTCCCACGGGACTTTGGTGGCAACGCGAGCAGCAGTGTCAGCACATCTGCGTGCCGGCCGAGCTTGCGAAGCACCTTTGCCTCGACCACACGCAGCTGATCCGCCTGTGGATCGAGCGTGCGCGCGCGCTGCGCCAACTCGAGCGCAACGGGTGCGTTCCCCATTTGCAACTCAAGCACGGCAAGTGCGCTGATTGGCCAGGGTGATTCAGGCGCCAGAGCGCTTGCTCGCTCGAAGCATGCGCGGGCACGCGCTACCTCTCCAGACTGCAGCAGGACCTGTCCGAGATACAGCGGATGCTGCGCGTTCGCACCATCGGCGGACTGCGCTCGCTCGAAACACGCGACTGCCTCGTCCAGCATGCCTGCCTGCTGTGCAGCCACGCCCGCAGCCGACTGGAATCCCGCGTGGGTCGGCCGCAGTTGCGCGGCGCGCAGATACGCCTGCGCCGCCGCCGCTCGCTCGGTGGACTGCAGCGCTGGCTGAACTGCAGCGAGCGAGCGAGCAAGATGCGTACGTGCGAGGATCTCCTGCACATCCGCATCGTTTGGCAGTGCCACCGCGAGCCGGCGCGCAACAAGAAGCGCTTCATCGAGCCGCGCAGATCGCAGCGACGCCTCGACCGCGTCCAAGACGGCACGGCGGGCAGCGGGATCCTCGGCGCGTGCGATTGGGTCATCCTGCTTGCTGCAGTGCGCGCCTGCGATCAGCATGCACAGCGCGGCACACCACGCCGCGCTCCACCGCACAGGGCGAATCTGCGAACGCTCTCGCGAAGTCCCCGCGCTGCCAGCGCCCTGACTGTTGCCGTGTTCCAATCTGTAGACTCGGGCCGTCATGGGTGAGGTTCCGCTCGCGAAATCGTATGTTCCCGCGGAACATGAGCCCGCGATCTTGCAGCGCTGGGCGGATGCACGCTGCTTTCATGCGGAGGTGGGCGCCGCGGGGGAACCCTACTCGATCTTCATCCCGCCACCGAATGTGACCGCCGCGTTGCATCTCGGCCATGCGCTGAACAACACGCTGCAAGATGTGCTCGCCCGAACAGCGCGAATGCGCGGGCGCAACACGCTCTGGATGCCCGGCACGGATCATGCGGGCATCGCCACACAGGCTGTGGTGGAACGCCGCCTGCAGATGCAGGGCAAGCGCCGTACTGACTTCACGCGCGAGGAGTTCGTGGCGAAGGTGCAGGCGTGGAAAGATGAGTACGAATCGGTCATCCTGAGCCAGCTTCGCTCGATGGGCGCATCCTGCGACGAGGCACGCACGCGTTTCACGATGGATCCTGTCTGCACGGCAGCGGTGCGAGAGGCGTTCTTTCGACTCTTTCAGGAGGGGTTGATTGAACGCGGCAAGCGGCTCGTGAACTGGGATCCAGTGACGCAGACAGCACTCTCCGACGACGAGGTCGAGATGGAGGAGGTCGACGGATCTTTCTGGTACCTGCGTTACCCGCTCGAGGATGGCACGGGTCATATCACTGTGGCCACCACACGACCCGAGACCATGCTCGGGGACACGGCGGTTGCCGTTCACCCGCGTGATCCACGCGCAGCCGCGCTGCGGGGCAAACGCATCCGACTGCCGATCGTTGGACGCGTGATTCCGATCGTCGAAGACGAGTATGTGGTGATGGCGGTCGCGCAGGGCGGCGACCCCGCCGATGTGAAGGCACAGTTCGCGACTGGTTTTCTGAAGGTCACGCCTGCCCACGACCCGAACGACTGGGAAATCGGCATGCGTCATCAGTTGCCTGCGATCAATGTGATGGCACCCGACGGATCGATCAGCGATCGGCACGGTTGGAGTGATGTGTCAGCCGAGGCGCGGCCCTTCGTCGGGCTCAGTCGCGAGGAAGCGCGCGATCGCATCGTGCAGCACTTCCGCTCGGCTGGGCTGCTCGAAGGTGTTCGGCCTTATCGCCACAGTGTCGGGCACGCCTCGCGCAGTCATGTTCCTGTCGAGCCGTACCTCTCCGACCAGTGGTTCGTGCGTGTCACTGATCCGCGTCTTGCGGGAAGTGCGCTGCGTGCCATGCGCAAGGATCAGCGACAGAGTGAATCGCCGTCGGCCGCACCCGCGCGAGCAGGGGACGGTGAACTCGCCTTCTACCCGGCGCGCTACGCGCGAACATTCGAGCAGTGGCATGTTGGTATCCGCGACTGGTGCATCTCGCGCCAACTTTGGTGGGGCCATCGCATTCCCGT
>JBJTUC010000080.1:0-39332 GCA_046080505.1 Planctomycetota bacterium | reverse complement strand
GCGCTCGCGGCAGGCGGCGGTGTCGCACAACTCACGGTCGATCCCGCGGCGCAGGTGCAGACGATGACCGCCTACATGGTGCAGGTGTTCCTCGGCGACGCGCCCGCGGGGGGCGTCGAGTACCAGTCGAGCTACGCGGTGGCGTTCACGCTCTTTGTCTTCACCTTTGTCATGACGTGGATCGGCGCACTCATCCTCCGCAGATACCGCGAGGTGTACGAATGACTCGCCCCGAAGCGCCGCTTGCCGCACGAACGCGGATGAGCCATGTCGTGCTGATCGCGTGCGCCATCGCTGCGTTCATCGCGGTCGCAGCCTTGGCCTCTTTGCTGCTGTCGATCGCCGTGGAAGGAACAGGATCGCTCTCGTGGAAGTTCCTCACATCCTTCGCCTCGCGGAAGGCGGCGAACGCTGGAATCCTTGCTCCGCTTGCTGGGTCCGTGTGGGTCTGCGCCATCTGTGCTCTCGTCGCCATCCCCATGGGCATCGGGACGGCGCTCTATCTCGAGGAGTATGCGAAGAGGTCGAGATTGCAGAGCATCATCCAACTCAACATCTCGAATCTTGCAGGAGTGCCGAGCATCGTCTACGGGCTGCTGGCGCTTGCGGTATTCGTGCGCTTCTTTGGCTTTCGAGCCGGTGAACCCCCGCTGTCATTTTCCGTCGATTGGAGTGCGATGCGGATGCTCTCGCCAGGCGATCCCGACAGCCTGTGGTTCATTCAAGTTCCGTTTGGATCTGGTGTGCTTGCGGGCGGTCTCACTTTGGCGCTCGTGGTGCTGCCGATCATGATCACCGCAAGCCAGGAGGCACTTCGCGCCGTGCCGAAGTCGCTGCGGCAGGCCGCGGAGGCGCTCGGATCCACACGCTGGCAAGTGGCGTGGCGCGTCACATTGCCCGCGGCACTTCCAACCATGATGACGGGCGCGATACTCTCCATCAGTCGCGCGCTCGGCGAGGCGGCACCGTTGCTCGTGATCGGCGGATTCTTGATGGTTCTCCAGACGCCCACCAACCTCATGAGTGACTTCACCGTTCTCCCGATGCAGATCTACAACTGGTCTGGGCGCCCGCAGGAGGAGTTCCACCGAATCGCCGCCGCCGCGATCATCGTTCAACTCGCTGTCCTGTTGACTTTCAATGCCCTTGCCATCTTTGTTCGACAGTCGTTCCAGAAACCACTTCAGTCCTGATTCTTGTGACGAGTGAAAGCACCACGATGACGCTTCCCGCCGATTCCGCACCGCCTGAGCATGCCGACAGCACGCCAGCGTCGACCGTTGCCGTCCGCGCGATTGCATCGGCGCACGTCACTGCTCCAACGCACCGTGCGGCGATTTCAATGCGACGCTTGAGTGCGTGGTACGGAGGACATCAGGTCCTGCAGTCGATCGATCTTGACATCCCCGAGCGGCAAGTGTGTGCCTTCATCGGCCCTTCAGGCTGTGGCAAGAGCACCCTGCTGCGCTGGGTGAACCGAATGAACGACTCGATCGCAGGTGCGCGTGCGGATGGAACGCTCACACTGCACGGCAGTGATTTGCTCGGGCGCGGGGTGGATGTCGTTGCGCTGCGGCGGCGCGTAGGCATGGTGTTCCAGAAGCCCAACCCATTTCCGAAGTCGATCAAGGAGAACGTGGTGTTCGGCGCGCGACTGCATTACCGCCTCGCGCGCGCGGATCTCGATGAACTCGTCGAGAAAGCACTGCGAGCCGCTGCACTGTGGGACGAGGTCAAGGATCGCCTCGGCAGCCCGGCCCTCGGACTCTCGGGCGGGCAGCAGCAAAGGCTCTGCATCGCGCGTGCGCTCGCCGTGGATCCCGAGGTGCTCCTGATGGACGAACCATGTTCAGCGCTCGATCCGCGTTCCACCGCTTCGATCGAAGCACTCATCCGACAGTTGCGCACGAACTACACGATCGTGATCGTGACGCACAACATGCAGCAAGCATCGCGCATCTCCGACACAACCGCGTTCTTCTTCGAGGGCAGGCTCGTCGAGAATGGCGCGACCGACCTGCTGTTTACATCACCAGCACAGAAGCAAACCGAGGACTATGTCTCTGGCCGATTCGGCTAGGGACGCGGGAGGGCGCGATGGCAGTCAATCTTCAGAACGAGATCGTGGAACTACGCCGCTCGCTGCTCAGCATGGGTGCGCTTGTGGAGCAGCGAGTGAACGCAGTTGTGGACTCGCTGGTGGATTCCGACCTGGAATCTGCACAGTCCGTGCGTCAGGGCGATGACGAGATCGACCGAATGGAGGTCGCGATTGAAGCGCAGTGCATGCGGTTGCTGGCGTTGGCTCATCCCGTGGCGACGGACTTGCGTTTCGTGCTCGCGGTGATCCGCATCAGTGGCGAACTCGAACGCATCGGCGACCTCGCCCGCGGCATCGCCAAACGCATCATCAAGTTGAGTCAGATGGAGGCGGTGGAACTGCCGCCCGTGCTCGTCGACCTCTCGTTCGGATCGCGCACCATGCTCGGCGATGTCCTCTCAGCGCTCGGGAACGAGGATGCGCAACTCTGCCGCCAAGTGCGGCGTTCCGATCAGCGGATCGACGAACTGCACAAGACCGTGCTCGCGTGGGCGCGCGATCAAATGGACAAGAATCCTGGGTCGGCCGGGCTGGCCATCGAGTTTCTCAGCATCGGACAGCGCTTTGAACGCATCGCGGATCTCGCCGCGCACGTCGCCGACGACGTGATCTTCCTCATCGAAGGTCGCGTGGTTCGCCATCAGCCTGCCTGAAGCTGCCGCTTGCCGCGTACGGATCATCCGCTACTATCTTTGCCCCCATGCATTACCCACACAAGACCAGCCGCCGAAAGAAGGTCCGCTCCGTGGGCTTCCGAGCCCGCATGAAGACCAGCGCAGGTCGCAAGATCGTGAACCG
This sequence comes from Planctomycetota bacterium, assembly GCA_046080505.1. Classification (GTDB taxonomy): domain Bacteria; phylum Planctomycetota; class Phycisphaerae; order Phycisphaerales; family SM1A02; genus F1-60-MAGs104. The sequence continues at coordinate 36,433 of JBJTUC010000080.1, read as the reverse complement.
CAAGCGCCGCGTTGGTCGTCGCATCAACCCGCGCTGAGCGATGACACCTCCGCTTCGGGGGATCGTTCTCATTGGCATGCGGGGGGCGGGCAAGACAACCGTCGGTTCACTGCTCGCGCAAGAGTTGGGTTGGACATTTGATGATCTCGATGACTATGCGCTGCGGCGATCAGGGCTGCGGTCCGTTCGCGATGTCTTTGCGACGCAGGGTGAATCTGCGTGGCGCACACTCGAGTCAGAGGCGATACGCGATCTCTTGGCGGAGATCTCTGCGCGCAAAGATGCGCGCGCGGTCGTGGCGGTCGGCGGTGGCGCACCGAGCGATCTCCGCATCAGCGTCGAACTGCAGCGTGCACGCGCGAAGGGTTGGCGAATCGTCTGGATCCGGACCTCCCTGCCGAGATTGATTGAACGCCTCCGCGCTGTCGAGGGCGATCGACCCCGGCTGAGCACCTCGCCACTTGAGCAAGAACTTGCAACGCTCGATGCCGCGCGCAGCGGAGGCTATGAGTCGCTTGCCGACTTGACGGTCGATGGCGATGCGCCGCCATCCGAAGTGTCCGCTGCGCTCGTCTCGGCGCTGTCCTGAGCGGCGGGTGCAAGGCGTTCAAAGCAGATCCGCACTTCGGGCTCTTCACCCTCGGCGAGCCCAAGTTCCCGCAGCGCGGCAAGCGCAGCCGCCTGTTCGGCGCTCTTCTTGGTGAGCCCCCATTGTGGCTCGAACACACGTCCGCCGATTTCCGCACGAATTGCGAAGTTTTTCGAGTGATCAGGCCCTTGCTGATCAATGACGCAGTACACCGGAACGCTCGCGCTCATCGCCTGCGCCACCTGCTGCAGCACGCTCTTGAAATTCATCTGGTGACCAGTTCGATACGCCACATCGACATGCGGTTCCACGGTTCGCAGGACGAATGCTCGCGCAGCATCAAGCCCCGCATCGAGGTAGAGCGCAGCAATGAGAGCTTCGAAGCAACTGCCCGCGATCGATACGGGAAGAGCGCTTCCTGCAAATCCCTTCCCCACAACGATGAGCGGCGAAAGCCCCAGATGCGAGGAATACTCCGCACACTTGGCTCTGCTCACGAGGTACGACTTGATCTTCGTGAGCGTTCCCTCATCTGCTTCTGGGTAACGAGCGAAGAGGTGCTCACAGACAACGAAGGCGAAGATGCTGTCCCCAAGGAGTTCGAGACGTTCGTTGCTGTCGGTCCGCACGGTGGCGAAAGATGCGTGCGTGAGCGCGCATGCGATCAGCGCAGGGTCGGAAAAACGATGCCCAAGAATGGCCTCGATCTGCGACTGGGCTTCCAAACCTATCGGCATCAGGCTCTCCGCGCAGCCGGGAGACTGCCTCGCTCTTCAGCTCTCCGGGCCGAAGTATCCGCTCGCGAGATGCTTCGTGAGCCGAGATGCGTCGAGCGGAGAGGAGAATGAACGGAAGGTGAGCGCCATCCGCCGCGGACCCGCATCATCGAACTCATCGAGAACACGCACCACACGCCCCGTCGATCGGATCGACTGAAGCATGCCCGGCAGGTGAAGTTCGACTTCGATTGGGGTGCCCTCCTCAAGCGGCTCATCAAGTTCGAAGCGAAGTCCATTCACGGACACGTCGTAGGCGTGCCCTTCGAACTCACCATGCGATCGGTCAGGCTTGTCCACCGAAACAACAACACGGCTGTAGCCCACCGATGGCGAGAATCGATCGGCTGCTCTCCGATCGGCTGCACTTTGGGGGATCATGACCATGGTTATCGTCCATCAGGGGAACAAACACTAAACAATTTTGGCGTGATTTAACGCCACACCACAATGTGCATTTCATTTACGAACATGCAAGTCAGAATGTTCTTTTGTTAGCCTGCCTTTGTGACAAAATCTGATCTCGTGAGCGAAGGTGAAGTCAGCGCTGCACGGCAAGCCTTTGCAAAGAAGACGGTTGCGGTCATTGGTTATGGAAACCAGGGGCGTGCTCACTGCCTGAATCTGCGGGATTCTGGTGTTTCTGTACGGGTCGGTTCACAGGCTGATTCGCGCGGCTTTGCACATGCCAAAGAGGACGGGTTTTTCCCGCTGAGCGCCCCAAGTGCTGCTTCCGAGGCGGACTTGGTGATAGTTGCCCTGCCCGACACCCTCCACGCCAAGTTGATTCCCCCGCTTCTTGACTCGATGCGTCCGAGCGCGACCATCGGTTTCCTGCACGGTTTCTCAGTGCATTTCGGCTTTGTGTCGCTACCCAAAGACCGCGGCGCAGTGCTGCTCGCACCGAAGGGCCCAGGCACAGCGCTTCGTCAGCGGTACCTCGAAGGCATGGGCATTCCAGCTCTGTTTGCAGCGGCAGAATCGACGAACGCAGCCGCTGCGGAACTCCTCGCGATCGGCTGGGCGGATGCAATTGGTTGCACGCGAGCTGGAGTCGTACGAACAACGTTCGCAGCCGAGGCGGAGACCGATCTCTTCGGCGAGCAAGCGGTGCTGTGCGGCGGTCTGATGGGGCTCATTCGTGCCGCGTACGAAACCCTCGTGGAGGCCGGCTATCCCCCGCTCGTCGCATACATGGAGTGTGCGCACGAAGTGAAACAGATCGCGGATCTTGTCTGTGACCACGGACTCGATGGCATGCTCGGCGCAATCTCGCCGACGGCTCGGTTCGGTGCCGTGGACGCGGCGCCACGCATCGTGGACGACGCGCTTCGTGAACGGCTCAAGGCAATGCTTGGATCAGTGCAGGACGGATCATTCGCAAAGAGGCTTGCGTTGGAAACGGCGGCGGGATGGCCGAAGACTTCCGCACTGCGCCGCGAAGTGCACGCAAGCGGCATCGAATCTGCGGGGCGCGATGTGCGTGCTCTGCTACCCTGGCTGCGCATGCCACAGGGGAGTTCACACTGACTCTGCTGCAGGCCATTCTTCTCGGTGTTGTCGAAGGGATCACCGAGTATCTGCCTGTGAGTTCTACGGGGCATTTGATTCTGCTTTCACGCGCGCTTGGACTGGCCGAGACTGAAGCCGACCGCAGCGCCATCGATCAATTCAACATCGTGGTACAGGGCGCAGCGGTTCTGGCGGTGCTCGGCCTCTACAGAGTTGATGTGCTGCGCATGCTGCGCGCCATCGTGGCTTGGATCGGCGGCGTTGGTCGGTTGCCTCTCCTGTCGATGGAAGCCGACCTGCGCCTTGCCCGCAACCTGCTGCTCTCATTTCTGCCGGCGGCCGTGATCGGCAAACTCCTTGACGAGCGAATCGAGCAACTGCTCTTTGGCAGCATGCCCGTGATGTGTGCGCTTGCCGTGGGTGGCGCGGCGATGCTGCTTATCGCACCGACTGTGCGCCGACGCGCGGCGGAGCCAGCATCCGAAGCCGACGCCAGACCCACGGGCGCATCTCTCTCGGCTCTCGCTGCAGTCGCGATCGGCTTCGTCCAATGTATTGCGATGGTGCCAGGCACCTCACGGTCGATGGTCACCATCGTTGCGGCGCTCGCCTGCGGCATGCATCCCCGCGAGGCCGCGCGATACTCGTTTCTCCTTGCCCTGCCCACGCTCGGCGGCGCGTGCGTCTACAAAGGGTCGAAGATGTTGTCTGGCGGCGGATCGATCGAGCTGCTCGGCGGTTGGGTGCCAGTCGGAGTTGGGCTCGTTGCCGCGTTCATCAGTGCGGTCCTCAGTGTTCGATGGCTTGTGGGTTTTCTCGGGCGGGGCGGCTTCGCCTTGTTTGGCTGGTGGCGGATCGCGCTTGCCGTGCTCGTCGGAATCGCCCTGCTGCAGGGATGGATTCCGCGCTGAAGCGAGCGCAGGAGAAACCTCGCATCCCCTTTGAAGCACCTGCGTAGCATGGGACCCGCGTGGCAGCCTTCCTGCAACTCCTTCTTGGGCTTCGCAGTCTTGCGATCCGCACTGTGATCTTCGTGGTGCTTGCGGGCGTCTTCGCTTGGCTGATCGGCGGATCGATTTTCCCAGGCTCGCAGGTCGTGAATCTGCCGAGTTTTCAGTGGCGACAGCAGGCGTGGAATATGCAGGTCACGGGCAATGGCAATCGCGCCGCGCCCGTGCGTTGGCGGCTCCTGTGCAGCGATGCGCGCGGCGATGTTGCTGAGCAGACGCTCGGCATCGAAGGCATTTGGCGTGAAGTGCACGGACCATTGGTGCACGCCGGCGGCATGTTGATCGCCGCACACGCTGAGCGCGATGGTTCGACCGGTTGGTGGATCGGCTCCATGAGCAACGATGGAACGGTGAACGCACGCGCAGCGGCGAGCGAGCAGGAGGCGCGCATGGTGCTGCGCGGCGCAGAGGGTGCAAATCAACCCGCGGCCGAGTTGCGGCAGGTCGTGCCGCAATCGGCGCCACAGGACGCGTTACCGGCGCTCCCAGGGGCGGCATCCACGTCAGCGTCGGGTGTGTGATCCACGGTCTGTGCGATTGTTCCGCGATTCCGATCGATCGCCCGATCCTGCGGAACTACTCGGCAAGTTCTCGGTGGAGACGCGCTTCGTCCCACACTTCCACGCCAAGCTCTCGTGCCTTGTCGAGTTTCGACCCCGCCTCGTTGCCAGCGATCAGTACATCCGTCTTGCGCGACACGCTGCCTGTCACCTTGGCGCCACGCGCCTCCAGCGTTTCGGTGAGCGTTCGACGATCGTGACCGACGAGCGTTCCAGTGAGAACGACCGTCTTGCCCCGCAGTGATCCGCCGCCCGCGCTTCCATCGGCTCCCGCCTCAGCCGAGGCAAACTCCCTGCTTGCGAGATCCACGCCGGCCGCCGCAAGATCGTCGAATGCCGTGCGCAACAAGGGCGAGTTGAAACTCTGCACGAAGATCTCAGCGGTGCGCTCGCCAATATCGGGGAGCGCCTCAAGGTCCGCCGCGCTTGCTGCCTGAAGCGCCGCGAGATCGGGGTACGCGCGTGCAAGCGTTTTCGCGGCGGTCGTTCCCAGAAGTCGAATACCCATCGAACCGAGCAATCGCGCGAGGCCGCGCCCTTTCGCCTCTTCCGCCATCGCCACGATCGCACGCGCAGTCTTGTCGCCAACCTTCCGCTGCGATTTCTTGCCGCTTGCCAACTGCGCTTCCGAGGTGAGCGCCGCAACGGCGGATGGGTCAAGACGAAAGAGATCCGCGAACCCGCGCACGATTCCCGCATCGATGAGCTGGTCGATGAGTCGTTCGCCGAGACCATCGATCGCCATCTGATCCCGCGCGACGAACCATTTCACTCGCTCACGAAACTGCGCGGGACATGCAGGGTTCACGCAGAAGACCTTCGGCCCTTCGCGCTCCACCATGCTGCCGCACGAGGGACAGTGCGTGGGTGCCTGAATCGGGCGCTCGCTGCCCGTTCGCGCGGAAACCACGGGCGCGATGACCTGCGGAATCACCTCGCCCGCCTTCTCCACCTCCACAAGATCGCCCATGCGAATGTCCTTGCGAGTGATTTCTTCGATGTTGTGCAGCGTGGCGTGGCGTACCGTGGAACCAGCGATCCAGACTGGTTCCATCGCCGCGCGCGGCGTGATCGTGCCGCCCTTGCCGACCTGCCAGTCCACTCGAAGGAGGCGTGTGGTGGCACGCTCCGCCTGATACTTGAACGCGATGATCCAGCGCGGGCACTTCTCCGTCGATCCGAGCGCCTCCTGATCGGCGAATGAATCCACGCGCACCACCATGCCATCGACGGCATACGGGAGCGTTTCGCGGCGGCGTTCAAACGCGTTGATCGCATCCTCCGCATCCTGGAGGCCCGTGCACGCGCGGCTCTCACGGTTGGTCGGAACGCCCCACGCGCGGAGTGCTGCGATGAACGCGCTGAAACTGGTGAACGCCTCCCCGCCCCGCTGCTCACCGCGGCCATGCGCGACGAAGGAGAGCCGCCGCGCAGCGGTGACGGCAGGGTCGAGGCTCTTCAGCGTGCCCGCGGTCGCGTTGCGTGCGTTTGCAAGTTCCGGTTCGTTCCGTGCAGCGCGCTCCGCATTGATCCGCGCAAACTCCGCGAGCGGCATGTAGATCTCGCCGCGAACTTCCAGTACTTCGGGCACCTTGGGCACAGTGGACCGCGCGGCCGAACCCCGCGCTGTGGTGCACAGGCGCAGCGGTACGGCGCGCACTGCGCGAATGTTGCTCGTGACATCATCGCCAACGGAACCATCCCCGCGCGTGGCAGCCTGCACGAGCACACCGTTCTCGTAGCGCAAACTGATCGCCACACCGTCCACCTTCGGATCTGCAACGAGCGGGGACGAACGCCCGAGCGACTTCTCACACCGCGCAGCCCAGGCACGCAGTCCATCGAGGTCATATGTGTTGTCGATGGACTGCATCGGGCGGGCATGCCGAACCGAAGTGAAACCATCGATCGCCGCACCGCCAACGCGTTTTGTCGGACTCGTTGCATCGGCGAGTTCCGGATGTGCCGCCTCGAGATCCGCCAGACGCTGCAGGAGACCGTCGTACTCGCTGTCTGCCATGAACGGATCGGCATCGCAGTAGTACGCGGTATTGGCGCGTTCGAGAAGATCACGAAGGTGCACGACCTCATCGTGCGGCGTCTTCCAAGACTTGGGGGAGGCAGCGGACATCTCCGCGCAGATCAGTCGGCGTTCTGCCGGCGCGCGCGAATCATCGACTTCGGCGCGCAGTGGAAGGTGGCGTCGCAGCGACCCACGCGTTTCTCCGGGCGGACCGTGCGGCCACGCACCGTTGGGACCTGCTGCACGATCTCAAGACGAATGTCCACATTGAACTCGCCTCCTGCCGCGAGCTTTGCGGCGACATCCTCTTCGCAGGTCACGTTGTAGACCGCGGGACCGATGCACGGGCGCAGGAAGCGGTAGCTGAGTTTCTTGCACACAACGATGTAATCGCCCCCGCAGCGAGAAAACAGATACATGCCGCCGGCGACTTCGCTGTTGGCCAGCAGCGCAGCCCCTGCCATCGCGTTGTACCAGTTTCGGTTGATGCGGCGGAACGGCAGAATCGCCACAAACCGATCCTTGCCGATGTCCTTCATCGTGATGCCCGAACGGAACGCATACGGCAGCCAGATGAGCGAGCAGACGCGGTGCCAGAAGTTGTTGCGAGTCGAGAGCCTCGAGATGAACGCCTCCGCCTTGTCGGCGAGAGACATGGGAACGGGCTCTGTGTTCAGCGTGGTCATTGGGGGGCGGTTTGGCGGTGATTCCGAATCCGAAATCATAGCATCGGCAACCCATGCAGCCTCACCCGAGAATCGCCATCTGTTCCTGGAGTTTACGCCCGGAATCGCCCCAGGCACTGGTGGAACGACTGCATGCGCTCGGGGTCAGGCGCGTTCAACTCTCGCTCGTGCCGTGCGCCGCCGATCCACTGTGGCAGGGAGGCATCGAGGTGCTTCGCGGAGAGGGCATTGAGGTCGTCAGTGGCATGCTTGCCATGTCTGGCGAGGATTACACGACCCTCGAGTCGATTGCCGCGACAGGCGGCGTCCGCAGCGATGCGCACTGGTGTGCGAATCTCGACCGCGCACTGCAAGTGGCGGCGTTGGCGCAGCGGCACGGCATCTCACTCGTGACATTCCACGGCGGGTTCTTGCCCCACGATGCTGCAAATCCTCTGCGGCGCACGATGCTCGAACGGATCGGGCTGATTGCGGATGCGTTCGCGCGCCACGGAGTCGCTTGCGCTTTGGAGACGGGCCAGGAGAACGCATCCACGCTGATCGCAGCGCTCGAAGCACTCGCACCACATGATGTGGGCGTCAACTTCGACCCCGCGAACATGGTGCTCTACGGCATGGGCGATCCGCTGGAGTCTGCGAAGGCGCTTGCCCCATGGATTCGCCAAGTGCACATCAAGGATGCGCAGCCGACGGAGCAGGTCGGCACATGGGGGCGCGATGTTCCCGTGGGCGAGGGCGTCGTTCCGTGGGCGGAATTCCTGCGTGTTGTTGCGCCGCTGCGCTGGCGTGGGCAGCCTGTGCATTTGGCCATTGAACGCGAGTCGGGACGCTGCCGCGACGCGGACATTGCGAAGGCGCTGTCGATGCTCGACGAGGCGCGTTCTACACTGGAATCGTCCGATGCCGACCTACCTCTACTGCGTCGTGAACCCTGACGGAAGCGACGGCGAGGCGTTTGAAGTCTTTCAGCCGATGTCCGAGGCCGTGTTGACCCAACACCCGGAGGACGGTCGACCGGTTCGTCGCGTTCCAGTCGCAAGCCAGATGCAGTTCGGCAGCGACGCATCGCGACTGTCCAACAAGAATCTCGACCGCCTTGGCTTCACCAAGTACGAGCGTGCAGGTGATGGCGTGTGGGAAAAGAAGGCGGGTCAGGGTCCTCCGAGTATTCACCGCGATGAGTGAGCGATCCCCACTCGCGACCGCCGTCGGCTGGGGGCTCTTCTGTTCCGCCAGTTGGACCTGGTGCATCGGGATGTTCCTGCCCTTTGTGATGCTGGAGCGATATGGGTGGGCTGGCTTCTGGATTTTCTTCGTGCCGAATGTTGTGGGCTGCGCAGGCTTCGGGTTGCTGCAGTCGACCGAACGCGTGCGTGCGCTTCGTGAGCGGCTGCTGCCGATGTGCGGGTGGTTCTCGCTGGTGACGATCGTCTATCAGGCGTTTTTCGCGGGGTGGATGCTGCCGTCCATCAGTGGGTTCGCCGTCGTGATCGCCGGGCTTTCATGTGCAAGGCTGTTTCGCGAACGCGCGTGGCTGTGGATGTCGGTGGTGGTCGCCATCGCGACGGTCACTGCGATCGCTGCGCATCTGCGTGGCCTCACGCTTCCACAGGAGCAGGCGAACGGTTCGCTTCCCACAGGGGATGTGATCGCGCTCGCGCCCGCCGTTGCGCTCGGATTCCTCGCGTGCCCATTTCTCGATCTGACATTCCACCGCGCGCGTCTGCGCAGTGGCTCGCGCCTTTCGTTCGCGGTGTTTGGCGCGGCGTTTGCGTTCACGCTTCTAGGCATCGCACTTTGGTGGTCAGACGCGCTGCGCGGACCAGTGCGTGACGGCGCACTGCTGGCACTGTGGTCCATTCAGTTGGCGTTCACTATCGGCGCCCATGCGCGCGAAGGCAGCGCGCCAATTGTCGATGGGCTCGCGCGCCCAGCACTGTTGACGCCTCTGTCCGCTGGCTGGGCTGCGCTGAGCGGTCTTGCCCTTGGCTGGGCCGTGCAGTTGGCCCCCGAAAGCAGCAGAAACATCGGGGAGTGGATCTATCTGGCACTCCTGGGTTTCTACGGTCTGGTCTTCCCCTTTGCGATGCTGCTGCGTGGCCGAGTGCACCCTCGAGTGCTGATCGCGTTCATCGTCGTCGCTTCCCCCTTCTACGCGCAGGCATTCATCGGCGGTCGGACTGGGTTTCTTTGGGGACCAATCGTTGCACTTGCTGTCCTCTGGATGGCAACGAAGGACAAGTATGGAGCGAAAGGTCTTCCAGCGACATGACTGACTTCAGCCTCGAGCCGATCCGCCCATCCGATTGGAATGCCGCCGCGGCGCGCCACCTGCTGCGGCGTGCCGGCTTCGGCGGTCCGCCCGAGCAGGTGCAGGCGCTTGCAGCCATGAAGCCAGCCAACGCGGTGGAACTGCTGCTCGACTACGAGCGCACTCCTGGCGCGGAGATTCCCGACTCGACCTTCGACAAGGACATTCGTCGCCCTCCGACTGCCGAGGAGCGAGAGGTGATCCAGCAAGCGCGCCGCGGTCAGGACGAGGCCCTTCAACAGAAGTTGCAGCAGATGCGAAACGAGAGGGACCGCGAGGACCGCGAACAACTTCGCGAGATCCAACAGTGGTGGCTGCAGCGCATGATCGAGACGGGACGCCCGATGCAGGAGCGCATGACGCTCTTCTGGCACGGACACTTCGCCACGGGATATCGCGGCGTGGAAAACAGTTACCACATGTTCCTGCAGAACCAGATGCTGCGGCGGCATGCGACAGACAACTTCGCGGACATCGTGATGCGCATCTTGCGTGATCCTGCGATGCTGAAGTATCTCGATAACGACGAGAGTCGGAAGGGGCGACCAAACGAGAATCTTGCCCGCGAGTTAATGGAACTGTTCGTGCTCGGTGAAGGCAATGGCTACACCGAGGATGACATCAAGGAAGGCGCGCGTGCGCTGACTGGCTACACCTTCAATGACGACACCTTCGCGTTTGAAACGAACCGTCATGACGATGGGCCGAAGACGATTTTGGGAAGCACTGGAAACTGGAACGGCGATGACCTCGCGCGCATCATTCTCTCGCGTAAGGAGCCATCGCTGTACATCTGCGCCAAGCTGTACCGCGCACTGGTGAACGATGCCCCCGGCATGCCAGGCCGCAACGAGATGCGCGTGGTGGATGCACTGGCGAAGAAGATGCGCGAGGGACAGTACGACCTCAAGCCAGTCCTGCGGACATTGCTTCTCAGCAGGCATTTCTACGACCCTGCCAATCGCGGCAGCATGATCAAGTCGCCCGTGCAACTGGTCGTTGGTGCGACCCGCGAACTGGGCGTGCCCGTGCGCAATATGGGCACTGTGAATTCGGCGACAGATCTCATGGGGCAGAGTCTGTTCATGCCGCCGAGCGTGAAGGGCTGGGACGGCGGTCAACTCTGGATCAACACCTCCACGCTCTTTGTTCGGCAGAACCTGCTCGTGTACCTGATCACGGGCGCGGGTCCGGACGGTGGTGCCGATCTTGGATCGTGGGATCCCGCACCGATCCGCGCCGCACTCGATTCCGCGACGGCGGGCGACGCATCACGCGACTCGGACGCGCTGCTCGACCTCGTGCTCGCATGCGATGCAACACCCGAACGCCGCACGCAGTTCCGCAGCGCGGTCGATGCGCTCGGTGGTCCGCTCGAAGGGCGTCGCCTTGTTCGCGCGCTCTGTCTCGTCACCGCACTGCCCGAGTATCAGCTCTGTTGAGTTCGCACAGAATTTTCACTATCAGGAGTCGTTGTATGGAACACACACCCTTCTCGCGCCGCATCTTCCTGCAGCAGGGCGTCACGCTCGCGTCGCTCACGTCGACACTGCCCTGGTTCATCCAGCAGTCTGCGATGGCGATGCTCTCGCCGGATCCGCGCCTGACAAGCCGCCCCGGCGAACCGGAGGATCGGGTTCTTGTTGTTGTGCAACTCAGCGGCGGGAATGATGGACTGAATACGGTCGTGCCGTATGGCGCCGATGCCTATCACCGCGCTCGGCCTGCTCTTGCGATCGGTTCACCGACCGCGAAGGACGGCGCACTGCAGTTGGACGACAAGCAAGGCCTTGGTCTGCATCCGCGCCTCGAGGGATTCCGCGATCTGCTTGACCGCGGTTGCCTCGCGGTGGTGCAAGGGGTTGGTTACCCCAATCCGAACAGGTCGCACTTCGCATCCATGGACATTTGGCATACGGGCAAGCCGGGCGGCCGCGATCACGGCTGGATCGGCCGCTACATCGACTGCTCATGCAGCGGATCGCCCGCGGCGGACGCCGAGGTGGCGATCGGTCGCAGCGCGCCTCTGGCGATGATGGGGGCGAAGGCAAATCCTGTTTCGTTCGAGAACGCTCGTCTGTATCAGTGGAGCGGCAAGGAGCTGCCGGGTGGTTTGACGGCGAGCTACGACGCCGCGAATCGCGCTGGGCCGCTCGATGGCATCGACCCAGGGTCACAGGCTGCTTTCCTGATGCGCACCGCGCTCGATGCGCAACTGTCGAGCGACCGCGTGCGCGCGGCGATTGCGAAGGCTCCGCTGGTGACCTATCCCGGCACGAAGCTCGCTGGGCAGATGCAGTCGATCGGGGCCATGATCCGCGATGGCATGAAGACGCGCGTGTACTACGCGTCCATCAATGGCTTCGACACGCACGGTGGGCAGGCGGGAACGCATGGCAACCTGATGCGCGAAGTGGGCGAAGCGCTGCGTGCGTTCCAGAATGACATGAAAGCGCAGGGCAACGAGGACCGCGTGATGACGATGGTCTTCAGCGAGTTCGGTCGTCGTGTCGCCCAGAATGCTTCGGGCGGAACGGATCATGGCACGGCGGCACCAATGTTCCTGATCGGCACGCAGGTGCAGGCGGGCGTTCATGGAACGCATCCGTCGCTCACCAATCTCGATGACGGCGATCTGCGATTCACCACGGACTTCCGCAGCGTGTACGCGACACTGATGGATCGTTGGCTGAGTGCGCCGGGCAAGGGCTGCTCCGCGAAGGTGCTCGGCAATCGCTACGACACGCTGAAGATTCTGCGCACCTGATCCGCACGCGTGGTGCGACGCACGCCGCGCGCGAGACGCGGGCCGACTCAACCGCCGCGCTCGGAGTCGCGACGCAGTTCGTCGAGGTCGAAGGGAATCTCTTCGCCGTCCTGACCGATGATGCGGATATCGATGCCGCTCGGCAGCGCGTCGATGAACTGCGACCCGTAGGACTTGCGCACGATCCGCGGATCGAGCACCACCACCCGCCCCGTGTCGGTCGCTGAGCGTATGAGCCGGCCGAATCCCTGCCGAAACCGCAGAATCGCGCGTGGCAGCGAGTCTTCGGCGAAGGCGTTTCCACCGCGCGCTCGGATCGCCTCACATCGTGCTTGGACAAGCGGCGCATCGGGAACCTCGAAGGGCAGCCGCGTGATGATGACATTTCGAAGCGCATCTCCGCGCACATCAATCCCCTGCCAGAAACTGGCGACGCCAAAGAGCACACTGCGATTGCTCTCGCGGAAACGCTTCAACAGCAGTGCATTTGGCACGCCCGCGCCCTGCGCGTGCACGGGAAAGTTGTGCATCGACATCCACGGCTCGGTGCGGGTGACCAGCTCCTGCAGCGCGCGGAAGCTTGTGCACAGGATGAACGCACCGCCCCCCGTCTCGGCGACGTGCCACTCGATGCGCGCCGCGAGCGCCGCCAGATGCTTCTCCTCGCGGGGATCGGGCAACTCCGATTCGATGTACAGACGCACTTGCCGCGCGTAGTCGAAGGGGCTGCCGAGGGTGAGCACTTCAGGGTCCTGCATCCCGAGCGCACGCGCCGATGCGGTGCAGTCGCCGCGAACCGTGGCGAGCGTGCCCGAAGTCAGCACCACGGAGACATCCTGTGCAAAGAGGTGCTCGCCAAGCACGGGGCCAACATCCACGACCGCAGCGGTCAGCGTGATGTCGGGGCGCGCGACCGAGCGCCCGCGCCGCCGCGCAGTCGTGGACATCCAATACACGCACCCGCGCAGCGACTGAGCGACCAGCGCGGCACACGCGGCGGCCATCGATGTCGCCCGCTGCGCGAGTCCACTGATCTCCTGTGCGGCGGACTCGTCTGCGGCTCGCTCGCGTACCAATTGAAGCGTCGCCGCAAGCTCCTGCATCGGAGCGGTCAATCGATCCTCGATGGCGTTGGGAGTTCGAATGCGGCACTCTCCCTCACCAGGCTGACTGCCGCGCCACTGCCACCATGCGCTGAAGAACCCCTGAGCCGCTGTTCGCACTGTTTCGACGTGCCGCACCGCGGACCGCAGCAGTTCATCGCCGTTGTCTCGCAGCGTCATCTGCCCAAGCACCCCACGCGCGGCGTTTGGGTTCCACAAAGTCCGAAGCAGCGCCGCAATGGCAGTCTCCGAGAGTGATCCACCAAAGTGGTCGGCGGCAATCTCCTCGATCGCGTGCGCCTCATCGAGGATGACATGCTGGTAAGGCGGAAGGAATCCGCGCCCGCTACCCGCGCGAAGCGCAAGGTCGCTGAAGAAGAGCGCGTGATTGCAGACAAGCAGATCACCCCCCTCCATGCGACGGCGTGCACGCTGATAGAAGCACTCGTCATACGTCGGACAGCGACGACCCATGCAGTTCCCCGCATCGGACTGCACCTGCTCCCACACGCCGTGCGGCGGCAACACTGGGAGCGACGCTGTGCTGCCATCGACCGTGTCCTGCGCCCACGACTCGACCGCTGCGAGAGCATGACGGTCATCCTCGACTGGCAGCAGACGGTCCTGTCGTTGCACGGCCATACGAAGCCGCCGCAGAGACACATAGTTGCTGCGTCCCTTCACCAGCACTGTCGAGAACTCCTCGGGCAGGACTGCTTGCAGCAGCGGAATGTCCTTGTCCACGAGTTGTTCCTGAAGCGCAATAGTGTTCGTGCAGATGAGAACCCGCTCACGCCGCTGCACCACGCGCGCAATGGCTGGCACGAGATACGCGAAACTTTTGCCAACTCCCGTTCCTGCCTCGACCATCAGACGCCCCTTGCGCTCGAGGCACCGCTCGATCGCAGCCGCCATCTCGATCTGCTGCGGTCGCTGCTCAAAACCCCCAAGACGCCGCGCAAGCGGCCCCGTGTCGGAGAGCATCAGTGCTGTCTGCGGATTCAGTCCCACGAAGTCTCCTGCCCCGACGCTTGCTCCATCAGCCCCACGACGCGAGCAACAGCGCTAAATCCAAGCCGTCCACCGTTCCATCTGAATTGATATCCGCGTTGCCGCTCGATCCCCACTGCGACAGCAGCACCGCAAGATCGCTGCCATCCACTGCCCCATTGTGGTCAAAGTCCGCTGGTGCAAACAGGCAGCCCGCGCGGACAAGTTGCACATCATCGACAGCCGCCTCAACAAGCGAGCCCGCACCGAGATCCTGCGCTTGGAATCGCACGGCGACTGGGGCTCCGATTGGCACGACCCCGTTCAGCGGGAGTCGCATTTCACGCCACGCCACTTGGCTCGACGAGATCGTCGCGATGGTGGTCCACACCCCGCCGCTCCCAAGGACTTGGACTGGCATCTCATCCTGATTCGGACTCGCACCGAGATTGTTCGAGTACCAGTACCAGAAGCGAAGTTCCATCGCCGCTTCCATCGTGCCAAGCGATGGCGACTGCAGCGTGGTGACACCACCGTCCACATCAGCTGCGCCCGCTGCGCCACCGACAACGCCCTGCCCCGTGAACGCACACTGTGTGCCAGGCGCAGGCGAGTGATCATCTTCGGGCTGCGCACTGGTGCCGACAGGATCACCGCGCGTCCACACGCCACCTGTCGCGGTATCACCGACAACACCAAATGCCCAGCCCGGCGCCGATTCGAAATCCACACTGGCCACCGGGATCTCGGAGACCGCCACCGACTGAAACGGCTGCTCGACTCCATTCGTTGGCCACACCGCATCGACTGGGGCGCCCACCGCAACGATGTGCCACGACACGGTCGTTCCACACGGGAACGCAGGCAATGCCCCAGAGAACAGATTGTTGCCGAGCGACGACATCACGACATTGTTCCACGCGCCAGAGCCAACGCGCCACCGAAGGACCCGTGCGAACACCGATCCAGAGAGGGATGGCCGGATCTTTGCGGTGATGGTCGTGGGCGTTCCAGCATGGATGGTCGTGGGCGCAACCTGCGGCGCGATGGCGGCCGCGCGCGTGGTGCGGTCCAAGAGCACGACCGTGGCTGCAAAGTTCTCGAGTGCGCACGGCAGGATTTCGCTCGGTGGCATCACGAAACCGTAGTTACCTGTGTCGCGCACCTCGGTGGTCCACGCGAGCGCTGCGCGACTTCCATAGACCCAGTCGACGGATCCGCCACTGGCGAGATAGAGCGTGGTGCCCACAGGACCAACGATGTAGTTCAGACCACTACTCTGGGTGATCGCGCTACCCATGTCCGATCCGATGGCCTGAAAGACATCGGCATCCGCCGAGATCTCCGTTGTGTATGCCCACGGCGAGAGAACCAACTGCGAGTAGGAGTGGAAGTCGATGTTGGAGACGATGTTGGGCCGAGCTTCGAAGAACATGCGCATCGCCTGTGTCTCCGGCTCACTGAATGCATCTGTGCCGCGGTAGGTTTCACTCGCGGGATTCGTGCTCGCACCCGCTCCGCCCCACTGGAACCCCCAGTTTCGGTTGTTGTCGACGCCGAAAGTGCCATCACCATTGTTGCGACGATTCTTGCGCCACAATCGGTTGGCAGTGTCCGCCCATGTGAACACATACCCGTCCACATTCACCACGGGGATGACGAGCACCTCCGCGCGCGCGAGAATCTGCGCCACGACTGGATCGCTGTCCGCAGTCTCCACCAACCGATCCGCCATGTACATGCATGTCATGGTCGCGCCCCATTCGCGCGCGTGTTGTGTGCCGTTGAGAACGACTGCGGGCGCGGCGGCGCCAATGGGGAGTGCACTGATGCGAATGCCGCGAATCGCTCGTCCTTCCATCGAGGTTCCAACGGTGAACAGGGATGCTCGGTCAGGACGAAGCGCCACGAGCGCCTCCAGACGTGCCTCGATGGCCGTCAAGTTCTTGAAGTCACTGAACCACGCATCGTTGGCGAGGCCGCCCTCCTCGGGCGGGCGAGTCAGCCGCTCATGCTCTGCCCGCACAAGCGACTCGACATCCTCGATGAAAACACACCACTTCAGATCCGTTCGCGCAAGCGCCTCGCGCTGCTCGGGGGTGACGAGATAGTCCGCCGATCCACCATGGATGCCATGCGACCACATGTCATCGCTGAGCGACTCCATGGTGCGGACATCGCGAACCGAATCGAGCCACACGCGCACGACCGAGTCAGCACAGATGGCTGGGGTGCAAAGGCACCCACACAGTAGAACTGCACCCATATCTCGCATGCGGCGATTCTCCATGGGCATAGCCTATGACGAATGCGACATGGTTCCACCCAGAGGTCCGACTTTCTGCATCTGTTTTTGTGCGTCGCAGCGTGCAGAGTCGGGATCAGCGGACGCTTGACGCTCCTTGTTGTTGGTCTTGCTGCGCTGATTGGCGGTTGCCAAGCGACCCCGACTCCGCGCGAGGCATTTGATGCCGCACGCCCACCGCAGTCGTGTCCGACATTCGATACAGCAAGTGGTGCGCCGATCACATGGGATGAGTTGCTGCTTCGCGTGCGCGCGGCGGATGCGGTCTTCTTGGGAGAGACGCATGATGATGCCGCCGCGCACAAGGCACAGCATGCGCTTGTCACCGCGTTTCTCGGGGCGCATCCGAACGGAGCCGTTGGGCTGGAGATGCTGGAGCGTGACGATCAGGAGGAAGTCGATGCGTACCTCGCGGGGCAGATGACGCTCGATGAGTTCATCGACGGCACGAAGTCGCGCGACTGGGCGGGCAAGGACTCCTGGTTGCCTTGGTACCAACCGTCGATCGACGCGGCGCGCGTGTCCGGCGGCAAGGTCATCGCTGCGAATGCACCGCGAAAGTATGTGTCGCAGGCGTTCCGCGAAGGGACGGATGGACTGCGCGCCCTGCCGCCCGAAGAGCGCACGCTCTTCGATGCCGACGGTGCGATCACGCGCGATGGTGACTGGGATCGCCTGCGCGAACTGATGGTCGAGATGCGCTCGGACGCTGCACAAGGGGAGGACGCACGCGCCGAACCCCCGACGGATGAAGAGGTTGATGCAGTGCATCGTTCGCAGCGGGTGTGGGATCTGACGATGGCGACCTCACTCGCGCGCGCATGGAAGTCGGGAACGCCGTTCATCCATCTTGTCGGCGCGTTCCATGTGCAGAGACGCCTTGGCACGGCAGCGATCTTCGTCAGGCTCTGCCCCGAGGCGCGCGTGCTGATCGTGCAACTGGACCCAAGTGAAACGCTGCCGCCAAAGTCGGAGTGGAGCGCGGGCGCCGATGTGACGGTGATGACGAAGGCGCCAGCGACGGATCAGTAGCCGACGAGTTTGTTGAGCGCCTCGCGCGAGTCGACGATCGTGAAAAGTTTGTCGATCTTCATCATCGTCAGCAGATTGCGCAGTTCCTTGTTCGCGCCGTAAAGCACCGGCTTCGCGCCGAGTGCCGCCGCACCGTTGCGGCAGTTGATGCAGGTGCCGATTCCCATGCTGCTCATGAACTGGACAGCCGAGAGATCGAGCACCATGAACTTCATCGCCTTGCCCGCACCCTTCATGATCGGCTCGAGATCCTGCGCCACGATCGGGGCTTCACGCTGACCGATGTTCGGACCTGCAGGCCGCGCAATGAGCACGGTGCCATCCCAGATGGTTTCGAGCAGTTGGGTCTTCTTGACGCTGGGTTCTTGTCGGGTGGTCATGGCTTGTCTCCGTTCAACCGTGAAGGTCGAAGTCTAACGGTTTCACGTGGGTTGCGACTTCACTCGCGGATTCCCACGGCACGAGGATCCGCAAGCGCAAGAAGCGTGGCGCTGCCGAAGAGTCCCGGGACATCTCCTGCACTTCGAAGGGTCACCGCGACATCGAGGACCGCGACCGCGCCCTTTCGCATCACGATGCTCGGCAGATCGGTGCCCATGAGGTGGCTGACAAGTTCACTGAGCGTCGGTTCATGTCCGACGACCGCGAGCGAGTCACCCGAGTGCTCGATGATCGCCAGCTCGACCGCCGCGATACCGCCCGCGTGATCCGCTTCGAGCACCTCGCATCGCCGAGCCTTCGGCCACTTGGCTTCGTCGCGAAGAATGCCAGCAGTCTCCCACGCGCGTTCAAATCGGCTGGCCAGAACGACAGTCGGTGCGTCCCACGCGCGCCCGATGCGCCGAGCAAGACGCGTGAACTCATCGATCCCTTGCCTCGTCAGTGGTCGCTGCGAATCATTCGGGAAGTGCGCATCCGAACGCTCCTCCGCACGCGCATGACGAACGACGAAGAGTCGCATCAGCAGTACGGTACCGTTTGCGCGCATGGCAGCCACGGCTCTCGTGAACGCACGACTTCTCACGATGCATCCTGCGGGTGGCGCGCGGTCGCTGATCCGCCACCCGACCGAGGCGAATCTGGGCATCATGAAACGCGGACACATCGTGTGGGAGTCCGGCAGGATCACCGCGCTTGCCGCAGGTGAACCGGCGGCGCTGCCGCCCGACTGCACCACGATCGATGCGGGTGGGTGCGTTGTGACACCGGGCTTCGTCGATTGCCACACGCATGCGTGCTGGGCGGGCGACCGCTCCGACGAGTGGGCGATGAAACTGGCGGGACGCTCCTATTTGGACATTCTTGCCGCTGGTGGTGGAATCATGTCCACCGTGCGCGCGGTGCGCGCCGCGGCTCAGGAGGAACTCACTGCGCTGCTCGCACGCCGACTCGCCGAGATGGCGGACTACGGCACCACAACGGTGGAGGTGAAGTCTGGCTACGGACTGACGACCGAAAGCGAACTCAAGATGCTGCGCGCCATCGATGCAGCACGCGCGCTCACGCCGCAGCGAGTTGCAGCGACTTTTCTCGGCGCGCACGCGGTCGATGCTGAGCAGCCAGACTTCGTCGCGCGCACGATCGAGGAAACGCTGCCCGCAGCCGCGCGCCTGATGCCGGGCATCGCAGCGGACGCATACTGCGAACAAGGTGCATGGAATGCGACCGACTGCGCTGCGTACTTTGAACGCGCGCGCTCACTCGGCTGTCCCGTGCGCGTTCACACGAACCAGTTTCACTCGCTCGGCATGGTCGAGCGCGCGGTCGCGATGGGCGCCGTCAGCCTTGACCATCTCGAGGCGTGCACGGACGCCGAGATTGCTGCGGTGGCCGGGAGTGGCTCTGTCGCGGTGGGTCTCCCTGCGACATCATTTTGCCTCGGGACGCCCTACGTGCGCGCGCGCGAACTGGTCGACGCGGGCGCCGCGCTCGCATTGGCGACGAATGCGAATCCAGGGAGTGCGCCCGTGCGCGGCATGCCGCTCGTGATGGCACTCGCCGTTCGACAGCTTCGTCTTTCGCCGAGCGAATCGCTGATCGCCACGACTTGGAACGCCGCCTGCGTGCTCGGCGTGCAGGGCGAGTGCGGCTCGCTCGCCGTCGGCAAAAGCGCCGATGTGGTGCTCTGGCCATTTCACGATGAACGCACGCTCGCCTATGAGGTCAGCGGCGCGCTCCCCGACGCCGTCTTCGCCCGAGGCGTGCGCATGGGCACACGACTTCGCTAGCCTCCCCCGCTCCATGCAACGCTCTGCGCGCGACATTGAAGACGCCACCGCAGCCGCCGCCTGCGTCTGCCGCACGCATGAGGCGCTTGCGGCGTTCCTACGCGAGGGACAGACGCTCGCGGAGATCGACGCGTTCGTTGGACGAACGCTTGAGAAGCTTGACTGCCGATCCTGTTTCATCGGATACCGCGCGCGCGGACATCCTCCATTCCCAAGCCACTCCTGTCTCTCCGTGAACGCCTGCGTCGTGCATGGCACGCACGACATGACCGCTCGCCCACTCCAGGCAGGCGATCTGTTGTCGGTGGACATCGGCGTGCGTCATCGTGGGTTCATTGGCGATGCGGCGTGGACATTCCTCGTGTGCGGTGGTGACAAGCTCGCTCATGCGCTGATGGAGTGCGGCAAAGAAAGTCTCCGCAGGGGCGTGAAGGCGATGGTGGCTGGCCGTCCTCTGATCGACTGGGCGCGCGCCGTGCAGGGCCATGTCGAAGACGAGTGCCGCTTCTGTCTTGTGCGCGGGCTTGGTGGGCACGGCTACGGACGCACGCTGCACGATGCACCATTCGTCTCCAATGTTGTGCCGAGTTTCCCAGGTGAATGGAACGAGGCGTGGTCCACTTTCAAGACGGGCATGCTGATCGCGGTGGAGCCGATGATCGCCGTCAGTTCGACAGAGACGAAGTCCGATGGGAACGCGTGGCCGATCTTCACTGCGGATGGATCTCTCAGCGTTCATTACGAGGCCGATGTGCTGATCACCGACGATGGTCCTGTCAATCTCACGGAGGACCTCTTTCGTTTGCCCGATGTCGTTGGGTGAATCGCGCGTCGCTGAGATCCCACCGCTACCCTTTGCGCCATGCCGCGAGCACTGCTCCTTGAGTCGATCCACCCAGCGGCAGACGCTGTACTGACTGCATCGGGATTGACGGTCGAGCGCGCCGCTGGTGCACTTGCTGGCAGCGCGCTCCACGCCGCGCTTTCGCGGTCCGATGTTGTCGGCATCCGATCGAAGACTGAACTGCGCGCACCGGATCTCGCCGCCGCGCCACACCTGCTTGCGGTGGGCTGCTTCTGTATCGGGACGAATCAGGTTGATCTCACGGCGGCGGCAGCCGCTGGGACTGCCGTGTTCAACTCGCCCTTCAGCAATACGCGCAGCGTGGCCGAGATGACTGTTGCCGAAGCAGTTTGCCTCTTCCGCCGACTTTTCGAGAAGTCCGCACTGCTGCATGCGGGCAACTGGGATAAGTCTGCGGCGAACAGCCATGAAGTCCGCGGGCGAACGCTTGGCATCATCGGCTACGGCCATATCGGATCGCAGGTCAGCGTGCTCGCAGAAGCACTTGGTATGCGGGTGGTCTTTTACGACACTCTGCGCAAGTTGCCTCTGGGCAATGCATCGCCACGACCATCGCTCGAGTCAGTGCTGCGCGAGGCGGACTGCGTGACGCTTCATGTGCCTGAGACACCGCAGACCGCGGGGCTGATCGGTGCCGCGCAGATCGCGCTGATGAAGCGCGGCGCGTTCCTGATCAACAACGCTCGTGGCAGTGTGGTGGATACCGAAGCGCTCGCTGCCGCGCTGCAGGATGGCCGTCTCGGCGGCGCGGCGCTCGATGTGTTTCCCGAGGAGCCTGCGAAGGCAGGCGACCGCTTTGTGTCGCCGCTGCAGGCGTGCGGCACTGCGATTTTGACGCCGCATATCGGCGGCTCCACGGAGGAAGCGCAGGAACTCATCGCGCTTGAAGTGGCGGAAAAGTTGGCCCGCTTCTGGGAACGCGGTTCCACGGAAACGAGCATCAACATTCCGCAGGTCGACCTGCCTGTCCTGCGCGAGGGGCAGCTTCGAATCCTCCATGTCCACCGCAATGTGCCTGGCGTGCTTGGCACGATGCATACGCTGCTTGCGCGAGCGGGCATCAACATCAACGCGGAGTATCTGCAGTCGAATCCCTCCACGAGCTACGTGATCTTGGATGTCGAACCGATCAGCGACCCAGCACTGCTCGATGGCATCCGCGCCATGCCCGAGACGATTCGAATGCGCACGGCATCAGGAGCGACAGGTCCCCACTAAACGCCTCGGAGATTCCCAGCATGTCTTCCCACATCCCCCCTTCCCACGCCGCACTCACCTCCCGCACCTTGCGACACCGTGTGCCGCAGTTGCTTTGCGTTTGCTTGGTCGGTTCATCCGCAGTCACAGCGAGCGCGGCGCCGCCCTCGACACGCAGTGAGCCCGTCAGCGACATGATCCACGGGCGGAAGGTGGAGGATCCTTATCGGTGGCTCGAGCAACTCGAGAAGGATTCGCAGGAGGTCGCCGCGTGGACAACGATCCAGAACGATCGCACCACCAACCTGCTGCGCTCGCTCCCTTGCCACGCCGAACTCACTGCTGAACTTCGACCACTCATGTCCATCGGTTCGGTCGGGATGCCCGTCTGCGAAGGCGGGAGTGCGTTCTGGACGGAGCGCGAGGGTTCGCAGAATCAGCCTGTGCTGTATGTCGGCGCGGATGTTGGTGCTGCCGCGGCGCCCAGCACGCCGCCCGCCGCTCCGAGCGGTCCAGACCGCGCCGCGCGACGCACGCTCATCGACGTCAACACGCTCGACGCGCGCGGACTGACGAGCCTCGACTGGTGGGTTCCATCGCCTTGCGGCAAGCGAGTCGCGTTTGGTCTCTCGAAGTCCGGAAGCGAGATGAGCGTGCTGCACGTGCTCGACACGGGGACCGGCCGATGGACCAGCGACGAGATCGCTGGGAAGGTTTCCTTTGAGGGATGGACGCCCAGAAGCGATGCTTTCCTCTACTCGGCGCTCGCCGATGCGGCAGATCCGTACTCACGCGAGGTGCGCTGGCACACCATCGGCGAGCACCCGCGGCACGACAAACTGCTCGCGCGGCAGACCGATCCGAGCCGTATTCCAGGCGCTTCGATCAGCCGCGATGGGCGTTGGATTTTTCTCTCGCTCTCGCGCGGTTGGCAGGCGAATGATCTGTCGGTCCTTGAGACCGAAACATGGCAGCGCGCGGGCATGCCCGCCGCCGCGCCGCTGGCAAAGGTGGTGGCCGAAGGACTTGATGCGACATTCTGGCCGACAGCAACCGTGGGTGACACGCTCTTCATGCGAACGACACTCGACGCGCCCACCGGCACCCTTGTCGCAGTCGCGCTTCGCTCGCCGCAGCGGTCTTCATGGAAAACGGTTGTGGCTGCGCGCACTGACATGGTGCTTGAAGGCGCCTCGCGCGCGGGCGATCTGCTTGTGCTCACATTTTCGAAGGATGTGACCACGCGACTCGAGCGCATCCGAACCACGGGAGAAGCTGTCGGCGCACTGGAACTGCCTGGGCTTGGGACTGCGGGCGTCGGCACGACCGATGAACGCACGAGCGGCTTCGTGTCGTTCACCAGTTTCAACGAGCCGCGTTCCATCTATGCGGCCGACTTTGCGTCTGGAACGATGCGACTGTGGGCGCGTCCCGAGATCCCCTTCGATCCATCGACGATCGAAGTGCAGCAGGTGTTCGTGCCGAGCAAGGATGGCACGCGCGTGCCGATGTTCATCGTGCAGCGCAAGGGCATGAAGCACGCGGGAAACACGCCCACACTGCTCTACGCGTACGGCGGGTTCAATGTCAGTCTCGATCCTGCGTTCAACCCGACGCTGTGGCCGTGGCTGCAGCGCGGCGGCGTCTATGCGGTCGCGAACCTGCGCGGCGGCAGTGAGTACGGCGAGGCGTGGCACCGTGCTGGCATGCTTGGCAACAAGCAGAATGTCTTCGATGACTTCCATGCGTGCGCGGAGTGGTTGATCGGCCAGAAGATCACCGACTCGGCACACTTGGCGATCGAGGGCGGATCGAACGGCGGGCTGCTGACGGGCGTCGCAATCACGCAGCGACCGGACCTCTACACGGCCGCCATCAGTGCCGTTCCGCTGCTCGACATGATGCGCTACCAGCAGTTCCTGCTCGCGAAGTACTGGGTGCCCGAATATGGATCGAGCGAGGATGCAGCCGCTGCTCAGTGGCTCCATGCCTACAGCCCCTACCACAATGTTCGCGCGGGCACGCGTTATCCCGCGGTGCTCTTCACCGCAGGCGAGAATGATTCGCGCGTGCATCCGCTGCATGCGCGCAAGATGGCCGCGCTGATGCAAGCTGCGTCCGCGAGCGATGATCGCAGCGAGCCTGTGCTGTTGTGGGTGGACCGCGATGCGGGACATGGGCAAGGCAAGCCGCTCACCCGCCGCATCGAAGACGAGGCGGATCAGTGGTCGTTCGTGTTCTGGCAAACTGGTATCTGTGGAACGCCAGCCGCCATGCACTGACCGCGCGGTCAGGAACCGACGACGATTTCGAGGCGAGCGTATTCGAGCACCAGCGTTTTTCGCCCTCCTGGGCGGAAGTCCACCTCCACGCTCGTCATGTTGCCGCGCGGCAGCAGTGCGGTGATTCGTCCTATGCCAAACTGGGCATGTCGCACGACCGTGCCGACACGGATGCCCGCGGGCATCTGCCGCGAGCCGCCAACGCCCGCTGCGGGGAGCGCCGGCCTCGGCGCAGCGCCTGATTCACTGCCCGCGGAACCAAACCGCCGCATCGCCGACGGTTCGCGCACGCGCATCTGCCCGACGCCGTCCGCTTCATCGCTGCTGACCACGCCCTCACCGACAATCTCTCGGAGGAATCCGCTTTCGATGGCGCGCTCCTGCAAGCCGCGAACCGTCCGGGAAGCGCAGGTCGTCAGCAGCAGATGACGACGCGCGCGAGTGATACCGACGTACAGCAGCCGACGCTCCTCCTCCACTTCATCAGGGCTGCCAAGTGAACGCGCGTGCGGCAGAAGCCCCTCTTCAAGCCCGATGATGAAGATGCTGTCAAACTCAAGTCCCTTCGAGGCATGCAGCGTCATCAGCGTGACCGCGCCCTTCTCGGGATCGACCGCATCCGCGTCCGCCACGAGCGCCACGGACTGCAGGAACGACCGAAGTGCATCGCCGAGCGTGGGCGGAGCTGCCGATGGATCGCCCTCGGGCATCTCATGCAGCGCTGCGGCGTTGGCGACTTCCGTCACATTCGCCTCGCGTTCAGCGCCTTCCTCCTCGGTGTCAGCACTGGCCGCAACGGCACGACCAAGCCCCGTTTCAAGAAGCACGCGCGAAACGAATCCGCCGAGGTTTGCAGCGGGCTTGACATCGAGTTCCGAACGCGCACGCGCCACAAGCGCGGCGAACCCATCGATGGACTTTGCCGTGCGCTCGGTGATGCCAAGGCTGCGTGCCTGCTGCATGGCATCCAAGAGCGGGATGCGACGCAGGACGGCCGCATTGCCGATCCGCTGCATGGTTGTACCGCCGATGCCGCGGGCGGGCACATTCACGATTCGCTGCAGCGATACTTCATCGAGTGGGTTGGCGATCAGGCGCAGGTACGCGAGCGCGTCGCGCACCTCACGGCGCTCAAAGAATGCCGTACCACGCGCAATGACGCATGGAATGTTGCGCCGGCGAAGCGCATCCTCCACAACGCGCGTGAGTGCGTTCATGCGCATCAACACGGCCATTTCGCGAAGCGGCGTTCCAGCCGCGTGCTGGCGTTCGATGGTTTGCGCCACGCGGTCAGCCTCTGCCAGCTCGTTGTCAAGGCGCACCACCTCGACAATCGCCCCGTCCCCGAGCGATGTGTGCAGCTCTTTGTGGCGGCGCTTGTCGTTGTGGAGAATCAGCCGTGCAGCCGTCGCCACAATATGCCCCGTCGAGCGGAAGTTTTCGCCGAGCGGCACGATGACCGCACGGGGAAAATGCTTCTCGAACTCGAGGATGTTGGTGAGATCTGCGCCGCGCCATCCATAGATGGACTGGTCGGGATCGCCCACCACACAGATGTTGCGGTGCTGCTGTGCCAGCAGGCTGGCAATCACAAACTGCGAGTGATTCGTGTCCTGATACTCGTCGACGAGAACCTCCGCGTACCGCTGCTGCAATTCCGCACGCAGGTCTGTGTCGTCGCGAAGCATGCGCGCGCACCGCGTGAGGAGGTCATCGAAGTCAAGCGCGTTCTGCCGAGCCGTCTCTCGCTCGTAAGCGGCGTGAACCTTTGCCACCGTGCGTTCAAGAAAATCACCTGCGTTTGCCGCATGTTCTGCGGCAGTCCACAATTGATTCTTTGCGCGCGAAATGTGCGAGGCAACGGTGGACGTGCGCCACTGCTTCGGATCGAGCCCTGAATCGGAGATCGCCTGACGCAGCGCGGTTGCCGCATCGTCCGCATCGAGGATGGAGAAATCATCACGCAGCGGCGCAGTTCCGAGCCCCGCAGCCAGCGACGATCCGCCGAAACGACGCAGCAACTGGGCGGAAAACGCGTGAAAGGTGCTGATCGTGGGACCACTGCGTCCCGCGACGCGGCCGCCGCAGAGCGACTCGACGCGCGTGCGCATTTCGCGTGCTGCCTTGTTCGAGAAGGTCAGCGCGAGGATCGCCCACGCAGGAACGCCCTGCGCGATGCGCGCAGCGATTCGCCGCGTAATCACGCGTGTTTTGCCGGACCCAGGCCCTGCAAGCACAAGAAGCGGACCGCTCCCGTGCTCGACCGCCAAACGCTGCTGCGGCGTCAATCCATCGAAGCACGCGGAAAGCGAATTCGGCTCCACACAAGCGAGTCTAGAGAGGTGCGAACCAAGGTCCGACAACCTGTCCACACATCGGCAGGCAGTGGTTTGAGCAGTTGAAATCACACAACCTGCAGTCTCTTCAAGGAGTTACAGCTCTCCTGCCGATGCAATGGAGGGCCCCCAGTATTTGTGGTTGGCCACCCCTTGCCACCCCAACATGTTGGGGTATCGTGAATCCTTGCTGCCCGTCTTGTGGGTACGGCAGCAGTCAAGTGAAGTGCCTTCGGGCGTCGGGAGATTTTCAGATGGGCATTCTGTGCGACACTCAGATTCGCGAACTCGTGGGCATCGAACCCTTCGAGGAAAGCCGAAAGCGCAGCGGAGTCATTTCCTACGGCGTTTCAAGTTACGGCTACGACGTTCGCGTTGGCACGAAGTTCAAGATCTTCACGAACGCCACGAGCGGAGGCGTTGCAGTTGTCGACCCGAAGAACTTCTCGAGCGATCTCTTCATCTCCATCGACACGGAGCAGACAGGTCGCGACCATGTCATCATCCCGCCCAACTCATTTGCGCTCGCCGAGACCGTGGAGATTTTCTCGGTGCCGCGTGATGTGCTCGCAGTGTGCGTGGGAAAGAGCACCTACGCACGCTGCGGCATCATCGTCAATGTCACACCCCTCGAGCCCGAGTGGCGCGGAAAGGTGACGATCGAAATCTCCAACACCACCCCGCTTCCCGCGCGCATCTACGCCAATGAAGGCATCGCGCAGATGCTTTTCCTGAAGGCGGACCGCATCTGTGCAGTCAGCTATGCCGACAAGGGCGGCAAGTATCAGGATCAACAAGGACTCACGCTGCCCCGCGTCGACGGCAACTCGCACTCGTCTCATTCACCCTGAACTCACTGTACGCGTCGGCGCCGTCCGAGCAGGACGGCTCCGTCGCTTCGTCATCGTTTCCATTCATTCCAAACCAGTTCCAGCAGGATGCACACATGAAGATTGAACGACGCTTCACCATCGCAGACACGGATGTCTACAGCACCACCGAGTGGACGACTCGCACGAGCAAGATCAAGAACCCGGATGGATCGACCGTCTTCGCGATGGACGATGCGCAGATTCCGAAGGACTGGAGCCAACTTGCCACGGACATCGTGGTGAGCAAGTACTTCCGCAAGGCGGGCGTTCCCACGCTGAACGACGATGGCAGCATCACGCATGGTCCAGAGCGATCCGTGAAGCAGGTGGTTCATCGTCTCGCGGGCTGCTGGCGACACTGGGGTGAAACGCACGGCTATTTCGACTCCCCCGCCGATGCGCAAGCGTTCTACGACGAAGTGGCGTTCATGCTTGTGCATCAGATGGCAGCGCCCAACAGCCCGCAGTGGTTCAACACTGGGCTTGCGTGGGCATACGGAATCAACAGCCCCGCGCAAGGGCACTGGATCGCAAACCACAGCACGGGTGCCGTCTCGCTCGCGCCCGACGCGTACACGCACCCGCAGCCGCACGCCTGCTTCATCCAGTCCGTGAACGACGACCTCGTGAACGAGGGCGGCATCATGGATCTGTGGGTGCGCGAGGCTCGGCTCTTCAAGTATGGCTCGGGCACAGGCACCAACTTCTCAAACCTCCGCGGCGAGAACGAGACGCTGTCGGGCGGCGGCAAGAGTTCGGGCCTCATGAGTTTCCTGCGCATCGGCGACCGCGCAGCGGGTGCGATCAAGTCGGGCGGCACAACGCGGCGTGCCGCGAAGATGTGCTGCCTGGATGTGGATCACCCGGACATCGAGGCGTTTGTCAACTGGAAGGTGCGCGAAGAGATCAAGGTGGCTGCGCTTGTCGAGGGAATGAAGCAGCTGCAGGAGAAGCAGCGGTCAGTGGCCGAGCGGCTGGGGCTGACTCTGGACTATGACTTCAACGGCGAGGCGTACTACTCCGTCAGCGGGCAGAACTCCAACAACTCTGTCCGCTTGAGCGATGCGTTCATGGATGCAGTGCAAGGCGATACGGCCTGGACGCTGCGCCGCCGAACGGATGGCAATGTGGCGAAGGAGATCAACGCTCGCGATCTCTGGTCGCAGATCAATGAGGCCGCGTGGCACTGCGCCGACCCTGGGGTGCAATACGACTCGACGATCAACGCTTGGCACACCTGCCCTGCGGGCGGTCGGATCAATGCGTCGAACCCCTGCAGCGAGTACATGTTCCTGGACAACACCGCGTGCAATCTGGCATCGATCAACCTGCTCAAGTTCTACGACTCGCGCACGCGCACCTTCGATATCGCGGGTTACGAGCACGCGATCAACCTGTGGACCGCGGTGCTCGAAATCTCCGTGCTGATGGCGAGTTTCCCATCGCGCGAGATCGCGGAACTGTCGTGGCGCTACCGAACACTGGGACTTGGCTACGCCAACCTCGGTGCCATGCTGATGCAGGCGGGCATTCCATACGACAGCGCGGAAGGACGCGCCATCTGCGGCGCGCTGTCGAGCATCCTGACGGGGCGTTCGTACGCAACGAGTGCGCGGCTTGCCGAGGAGCACGGTGCGTTCGCCGGCTTCGATGACAACCGCGACAACATGCTGCGAGTCATCCGCAACCACCGCCGTGCCGCGCACGGCGTGGCGCGCGAGAGCGATGCGTACGAGGGGCTGCGCGCGCGCCCTGTGCCGATCGACCACTCGCTGTTCGCGTCGAGTCGCATCAATCTGTTGAACGCCGATGATCTGCTTCGCTCCGCGACGCAGTCGTGGGACGAGGCACTCGCGCTTGGCGAACGCTTCGGCTATCGCAATGCGCAGGTCACCGTGATCGC
This sequence comes from Planctomycetota bacterium, assembly GCA_046080505.1. GTDB lineage: Bacteria > Planctomycetota > Phycisphaerae > Phycisphaerales > SM1A02 > F1-60-MAGs104. Next base: position 7,086 of record JBJTUC010000080.1, on the reverse strand, counting down.
ACCGACCGGCACGATTGGCCTGCTGATGGATTGCGACACGACGGGCGTTGAGCCCGACTTCGCACTGACGAAGTTCAAGAAGCTCGCAGGCGGCGGTTACTTCAAGATCGCGAATCAATCGCTGCGCCCGGCGCTCGCCGCGCTTGGGTACGAGGCGAATGAGATCGACGATGTCCTGCAGTATGTGATGGGTTCGCTCACACTCGATGAAACGATCCCGGCAGCGACTGGCTCCGCATCATCTGCGGCCCCCGCAATCACGCTGCGCGAACTGCTTCTGCAGCGCGGGTTCCAAAATGATGAGCTTGTCAAGATCGAGAACAACCTCCCAACCGTTTTCGAACTCGGCTTCGCGTTCAACGCATGGGCGCTGCCCGACCGCGTTCTCACGGGGCTCGGCCTTGATCCCGCGGCCGCAAGAGCAAACGACCGTTTCAACGGACTGCGTGCCCTTGGCCTCACCAGTTCGCAGATCGATGCGCTCAACCGCACGATCTGCGGGACGCAGACGGTCGAGGGGGCACCACACCTTCGCAGTGAGCACCTCCCGGTGTTCGACTGCGCCAATCGGTGTGGCGCCATCGGCACGCGTTACATCCACCCGCATGGACACATCCTCATGATGGCGGCTGCTCAGCCGTTCATCTCAGGAGCGATCTCAAAGACGATCAATCTCCCGAACGAGGCGAGCGTGAGCGAGATCGGCGAGTGCTACAAGTTGTCGTGGGAACTCGGGCTGAAGGCCAACGCGCTTTACCGCGACGGCTCGAAGCTCAGCCAGCCGCTCTCCACCAAGTCCGACGCGTCGGATCATGCGGAAGAAGCGGATGTCGAGGGACTCGAAAGTGCAGCGAGCGCTGTCACCGCGGAAGCTGGTGCACCACAGATCGTCGAGCGCATCGTGGTTCGTGAAGTGGAGCGCGTGGTCGAGAAGGTGATCGAACGCCCGCTGCGCCGCCGCTTGCAAGACACCCGCAACTCACGCACCCACAAGTTCAATGTGGGCGGACACGAGGGCTACCTGATCGTCGGTCTGTACGAGGACGGTCGCCCGGGCGAGCTGTTCATCACGATGGCGAAGGAGGGCTCCACCATTGGTGGACTCATGGATTCACTCGGCACGGCCATCAGTGTCGCACTGCAGTACGGGGTGCCCGTCGAGAGCCTTGTCACCAAGTTCGCACACCAGCGCTTCGAGCCAATGGGAATGACCAGCAACAAGGACATCCCATTCGCCAAGAGCCTTGTGGATTACATCTTCCGATGGCTCGGCATGGAGTTCATCGCGGGCTACCGCGACGCGAACGCACCGAAGCCGCTTCCGCAGACTGTGCCCGCGAGCATCGAGCCCGCGCGCGAAACGATCACTGAAACCCGCATCACGGAGGAGAGCACTGCATGGACCAGCACACGCTTCACATCCGGCGGCGATGGCACCACCTCGGCGTCCATCCCGCACTCGCAACCACCCGCCGCAGAGGGGAAGACAGGCGCGAGCCATTCGCGCATCGGACTCGATGCGGGATCGCAGATGCCTTCGCTCTTTGGCGAGTCGACCGTGGATCCCTCGGCACTTCGTGTGACGACGATCATCGTCGAAGGCGGCGAGATGCGCGCAGCAGGTTCCTCGTACTCGGCGCTTGACGAGGCGAACGCGCAACTCATGGGCGACGCGCCCGCGTGTGATGTCTGCGGAACGATCACGGTCCGCAACGGCACCTGCTATCGGTGCATGAACTGTGGGCACAGCATGGGTTGCAGCTGATGCCCGTCACCTTCCACTGGGTCATGCGTCTACCAACTCCGACGACGCATGCCCCATCCACTTTCGCAGCGGCTCTCGCCGAGGTCCACCGGGACCAGCTGGCAAGAGAACGGATCGTCCTTGCTCAGGCCGAGTCCGCACGGAAAAGGCGGATCCTGGTCCCCTCGTCGTAGGCGGGGAGAAACCTGCAGACACAGGGAGCCCGGCCCCGAGTGGGTCAGGCAGGATCGCTGCGAATGCTGACACGGAGACCAGGACGGTCCCCGTCGGAAGTACCCCGCCGCGGTGCATGTGCGCCGCGGCGGGTTTTCATTTCCCCCCGCGCGGCGCGCCGTACATTGCGTGCCATGGCTGCGCTTCCGGCTGCAGATCATCGCTCGCTCGGCGTGCCCACTCCAGCGTCGGCCGCACGGAACCGCAGGATTCCCGTTTCGCTTGAACGCATCCGCGATCGGCTCGGTCCATCCGAAACTCCTGTGCACGCGCAGATCGACCGTCTCCTGCATGTGGCGCTGCGCACTGAGGTCGATCAGCAAGCGGCTGCGATGCGTCGCGAACTCGATCGCCTGCTGCATCCGCAGGAGCCCGCGCTGAGTGCAGATCAACAGGATGTCGCAAGCGCACGACTCCTCGCACAAGTCCGTCACGCGCTCAGTCGAGCCAACTATGACGAGGAGGACGAGGGCCTCTTGCGCGCCGCGCTCTCCGCGCAGTCGCTCGTTGAACTCAGGACCCAACTCGACCGCTCATCATGGCGACGCTCGCTGATCTGCACCCGCGGCCGCAGCGAGACCACCATCGAAGTCCGCCGCTGGTTCGGTCTGCGTCGACGACGGATTCCGTGCACACTCATCCGCACGCTCTTTGTCTACATCGAGCATGCCCCGCATGGGAGGCGGGATACACAGAAGGGTCTTGCTCCCCCCCGCTTCTATGTTCGTCTCTTTGAAAACATCCCTGTCGCCGACATCGACATGGTGATGCCCGACTGCCGAGTCCGCATGTCGTGGTTCGACCGTGCCGTCATGTTCATACCCGCCATCTTTGCAGTCATCGGAATCTCGGCGGTACTCAAGGCCAGTTGGAACGCACTCGTCCTCCACACACGCCACATCGCGGGCATCGATCCCGTGGCCCCCACTGTTCCAGGCGGCGCACTTGCGGTCATCGGGGGCGGGCTCGTCGCGCTGGCCCTCTGGGGCTGGACACAGTTTGGGCGCTGGCAGCGCATGCATCTTCGCTATCTCAAGATTCTCTCGGACATCGTGATGTACCGCCTCTGCGACCGAGATATGGGTGCAGTCAACCAAGTCCTCGACGAGGCTGGCGAGGAGGAGACAAAGGAGGCTCTTCTGGCGCTGCACTCTCTTCGCACCAACGGCCCCTGCTCAGAAGCTGCGCTCGATGAAGGCATCGAACGCTGGCTGCAAACCACCTTTGCCGTTGACATCGACTTCGAAGTGGAAGATGCGCTCGGGAAGCTCATTCGCCTTGGACTCGTTGAACGCACGGGAAACACCTATACCGCGGCAGATCCCGCCCCCGCGCTCGCGCGGCTTCGCCAGCACTGGAACGCCCTCGGAGGCATCTCCGAGTGACGCGCCGAGGCCGTTCTATGCTTCTCGGCATGCCGCGGCAACCAACCTTCGTCATACACACGCCGACTCGAGCAGCACTGCTGATCGCAGCATGCCTCCTTCTTGCCACCGTGCTTCCCGCATGCGACGGTCGACCGTGGGCGCACTCCGCATCGCCGAGTGGCCCGCAATCCACTGCCATCCCGCCGCTTCGGCATGTCGTTCTCATCAAGCTGAATGATCCTTCGGATCTTGCCGCGTGCCAAGCAGATGCGCGGCGGCGCATCGCGGCGACCAAACTCGCACGCGCAGTGTTCGTCGGAACACCTGTCGACATTGGACGCACAACAGTCGACGGCAACTACGACCTCGCACTCGACATGGCATTCGACTCGGTCGCGGACTACCGCGCCTATCTCGACCATCCCGAGCACCAAGCGCTCGTCAACGACTGGAAGCCGAAGTTCCGCGAGATGCGTGTGTTTGACTTCGGTACCGCAGCCGCCAAGTAACCGCGCAGAGCAAGCAGCAAGTATTGAGTGGCACTGTGCCGCCACGGTCCGTGGCAGGGACCTGCCACGGACCGCGGCGGAGCGACGCTTGTCAGAGGCGCCGAGCGACTTCGTCCACCTCGTCGCGGCTGCCGAGCACCAGCGGCACGCGCTGATGCAACTTCGTTGGCTGCACATCGAGCGTCGGCACTGCGCCGCTCATGCTGGCGCCTCCGGCCTGCTCCATGATGAAGGCCATGGGGTTCGCTTCGTACAGCAAGCGAAGTTTGCCGTCGGGGTGCGTGAGCGTTGGTGGATAGAGGAACACTCCGCCGTTGATCAGGATGCGATGCACATCCGCCACGAGACTGCCGATGTACCGCGAGGAATATCCGCTGTGATGCGCCCACTCGAGGTAGTCGCGGTAGCCCAACGGGAACGACGACGAATACGCCTCGTTCACCGACCACACCTTCTTTCGCGGCGGGATGCGAAGCCCCTGCTTCACGCGAATGAACGAGCCAACAAACGGATCGAGTTCAAAGAGATCCACACCCAAGCCCGTCGTGATCACGAACGCGGTCGACGGTCCATAGAGGATGTAGCCCGCTGCAACCTGCTGCCGGCCAGGCTGACAGACGGTGCGTTCGGCCGATTCGATCAAAGGATCATTGCGCAGGATGGTGAAGATCGTGCCAACGGCGCCGTTGGTATCGAGCGTGCTGCTTCCGTCGAGCGGATCGAAAAGCACGCAGTACTTCCCGCCATCATTCCCACGCCGCAGGATTGTCGGCTCCTCGTCCTCTTCGCTCGCAAGCACGGCAATCGATGCGCGCGAGCCAAGGCATCGCATCAGAATCTCATTCGCGATCACATCCATCCGCTGCTGACTCTCTCCCTGAACATTCGCGGTGCCCTCGTCACCGAGCGCGCCCTCAAGCCGTGCTCGCCGCACGCGATGTGCAATCGCCTTCCCCGCGAGAGAGATGGCGCTCACGATCCAAGAGAAGTCGCCGCTCGCGCCGGGGTGCCGCGACTCTTCCGCAAGAATGTGGCTCTGCAGCGAGAAGAGGTTGCTGGTGCTGGATGAGGGATCGGACACGCCCCCGCATTGAACCACAAAGTACGCGTGCTCGCCGCTATCCTCCCCCTCCCGCTTCGCCGAACTGCGGCGCTGCACGCATCCATTCTGGAAACCCACCATGCCACATCCTGTCATCCTCTCGGCTCGCCGCACCCCCATCGGGAAGTTTCAGGGATCACTCGCGCGTGTACCTGCCACGCAACTCGGTTCGATTGCGATCAGCGCAGCGCTGGCCGATGCGCCCGGCGCCGCGGCGAAGGTCGATGAGTGCATGATGGGGTGCGTTCTGCAAGCAGGACTGGGGCAGAACCCAGCTCGCCAAGCCGCACTGCGCGCGGGTCTTGCACCGACGCTCAGTGCGGTCACCATCAACAAGGTGTGCGGCTCAGGTCTGCAGGCGGTGATGCAGGCCGCGCAGTCGATCCGTGCGGGCGACAATCATGTTGTTGTTGCAGGCGGCATGGAGAACATGGACCTCGCGCCACACATGAGCCATCTGCGCGCGGGTGTTCGCTACGGCAAGACCGAGCTGCTCGACCACATGGAATACGACGGACTGCGATGCGCATTTGAAAACTGGGGAATGGGCATGGCAGCGGAACACATTGCGGCAGCACACGGCATCACGCGCGCAGAACAGGATCGCTTCAGCGCGCAGAGCCACGCGCGCGCCGCCAAGGCGACCAGCGAGGGCTGGTTCCGCGCGGAGATCGTGCCCATTTCCGCCGAGCAGGCGCGCGCCAAGGTCGGGCTCGACAACGATGAAGGCTTCCGCGCCGACAGCACACCCGAGGGGCTCGCCAAGTTGAAGCCGGCGTTCAAGGCCGATGGCTCGGTCACGGCTGCCAACGCGAGCCAGATTTCCGACGGGGCCGCTGCGCTGGTAGTGGCGTCCGAATCGGCAGCGGCGACGCTCTCGGCGACACCGCTCGCACGAATCGTCGCGAGCAATACGGTGGGAGTCGAGCCAAAGGAGCTTTTCTTCGCACCAGGGCTCGGCATCGAACGCATTCTGAAAGAGCATTCTTTGAAGGCGACGGACATTGACCTGTACGAGATCAACGAGGCGTTTGCGGCGCAGGTGCTCTGCAACCTGAAACACCTCAAGCTTCCTGAAGATCGCGTCAACATTGGTGGCGGAGGCATCGCGCTCGGGCATCCCATCGGCGCGAGCGGAGCGCGCGTACTCGTCACACTCCTTCACCACATGAAGCGCACGAACGCCAAGCGCGGCATCGTCAGCCTCTGCCTCGGCGGCGGCAATGCGGTCACCATGTTGGTGGAACGATCTTCACAGAACTGAACACCGCACGAGGTCATTCTCAAGGGACGCTGCGGATCATCGACTTGACGCTGGATCGGGTGCAGCGCGCAGCGCAAACGACGGTCAGGCGGCAGGTCGAGGGTCACGAGTGATGGCAAAGACGACGGCGTCATGCCACACACCATGAATCTGAAGCCGTTTGCGGAGAACGCCCTCCCGCACGGCACCAGCTCTCTCCGCAACGCGTTGACTCGGCTTGTTGTCTACGGCGCTGAGGATCTCAAGCCGCACAAGATTGGTGTGCGAGAACGCCCACTCCGCAAGGAGTTTGACCGCATGGGTTGCGATACCCCGCCCCACACGCGATGAACGAACCCAGTAGCCGAGATTGGCACATCGGTGCTCCGAATTGATCTGATTCAGGCCGCAACCGCCGAGGTAGAGACCACTGTCGGATTCCATGACAAACATGTATTCAGCGGAGTCCGCAAACAATCGAATCTGGTTGCGAATCCAATCCTGCGCTTCCGACAACTGATAGGTCGGATGGCACCACGGCATCCATGGGTGCATCTCCTTGACAGACTCGCGCGCGGCCTCAAACATGAGCACCGCATCGGACTCGACATACGGACGCAGCCGAACATGAACCATCGTTGCCGAAAGCGTACTTTGAACGCTCTGCGTCAACGCCAATGACGCTGACCGCGGCGCCAGCCCCGATCAGTAATCCGCAAACGAACAACAGATAGATCTCGAGCCTCGGCATCGTGGGCTCAGCCGACCCTGGCACTGACCTCGTGACATTTCGCTCGACGCGCCGTGACCTCGAACCGATCCGCTGCGGCGCCATGTTCGGCGGGCATCTTCTACAGACGAGACTTGACCTCGTGTTGGAAGTTGTA
>JBJTUC010000079.1:0-48205 GCA_046080505.1 Planctomycetota bacterium | reverse complement strand
CGCCGGCTGCTCCACAGGGGCTTCAGGCAACCGATGGCTCACAGGCCTCAGGCGTTGCTATCACTTGGTCTGCGGTCGCCGGTGCGACCGGCTACCGCGTTCTCAGAGGTACAAGCGCCGTCTCTCTCTCTCCAGTCGCATCTGTTTCCCAACTGACTTGGTTCGACGGGTCTGCACAGCCAGGGGTTGTCTACACCTACGCAGTCCGTGCGATCACGCCGGCAGGAGATGGACCTCAAAGCGCGGCAGATACTGGTTTTGCGGCACTTGTTACTGGTGGTGTGACAGGTGTGAACGCCAGTGATGGCACGCAGACATCGGGTGTTCGCATCGTCTGGCAGCCGCTCGCGGCGGCGACCGGGTACCGCATTTTCCGCAGCGGAGGTGATGAGCCGCTGCAGGTTGGCGCGGTCGGCGCGTCCACAACGATCTTCACCGACAATTCCATTCAGCCAGGCACTCTTGCTACCTACTTTGTCCGTGCGACAGTCGTCGGGGGAGCTCTCGGCCCACCGAGCCAAGTCGACACAGGTTGGCGTGCCATGCTCGCGCCGCTCGGAGTCGCAGCGTCGGACGGTGCTTCGTTGGATGGCATTGAGGTGTCTTGGAGCGCGGCACAGGGTGCGATCGAATACCGCGTGTTCCGATCGCTCGGCAACGCGGCACCCACGCCCGTCGGTACCACTGAGGGTCAACTCCAGTTTCGCGACACATCTGCGCTTTCAGGACTGACTTACTCGTACGTTGTGCGCGCCGTGGGGCAGGTGGAGGGCGCGTTGTCCCCCGTTTCGATCCCGAACGAAGGCTGGCGTGCCCTTGCTGCACCGACTGGTGTTGCAGCGAGCGATGGGACAACAGCGGGGGGTGTCTTGGTGTCTTGGCTTCCTTCGAGCGGCGCAGTCACCTATCGAATCAGTCGAGCTTTGGAGACACAGGGTGCGGTCGGTCCGCCGACGCAGATCGCCGTTGGAGTGACTGGATTGCAGTTCAACGATTCAACGGCTGCTGTTGGAGCCTTGTATCGCTATCGCGTTCAAGCTGTGGCAGCGAACCCGCTGCGCGTCAGTGAGCTGAGTGTGTTTGACGCTGGATACCTGCTTCTTCCGTCACCTGCGTCGGTGAATGCAACGGACGGAACATCAACTGTGCAGGTCGGCGTGAGTTGGGCAGGAGTACCCGGCGCAACTGGCTATCAGGTGCTTCGTCGCATTGGCAGCGCGCCGTTCGAGCTTCTGGGCTCGGTGAATGGGGCACTTCAGTGGGCGGATGTCACCGCAAACCCAGGACAGCCCTACGACTATGCCATCCGGAGTGTCGCTGCGACTGGTGTCTCTCAGCCGAGTCCTGTAGACACGGGGTATCGGCAGCTTGCGGCTCCAACAGGGATCGCTGCGAGCGATGGAACGCGCAGCGACGGTGTCATGGTGCAGTGGGGAGGGAGCAACGGTGCACAGTCGTTCGAGGTATGGCGGTCGTTGGGAAGCGCCGCACCTGTCCGCTTGGCGACTTTGTCCGCCTCCGTCCCGCGCGAGTACATCGATGCAGGTGCCATCCCAGGGGTTGTCTACTCATTCACTGTGAAGGCTGTCGGGCTCATCGGCGTCAGTGCGTCAAGCGCGGCAGACTCTGGTTTCCGCCAAGCAGTTCCGCCGAACAGCGTGTTGGCTTCGGACGGTACGTCGACGCAACACGTGGCGGTCTCTTGGAGCGCCGTCACGAGTGCGCTTGGTTACAAGGTGCTTCGATCCACGGGCGGGTCAATCCCAGAAGTGCGGGCAACGCTTGGTGCGACTGTTGTGACATGGAACGACTCGCAGGCGGCAAGTGGAGTCGTGTACGAGTATTCGCTTCGGACAGTGATGCCGTCGGGGGAGTCGATTGCCAGCGGCGCCGACACTGGGTACCGCGGGTTGACCGCCCCAGTGGGCGTTCAAGCGAGCGATGGCAGTAGCAGCGCGCATGTCGCCGTGACATGGCTGTCCGTGTCGGGTGCGACGAGTTACCAGGTGCTCCGATCTGTTGGCGGCGGTACGCCTGTCATTCTGGGCAGCACTCCGACGGGACAGTTGTCGTTCACAGACTCAACGGCAATGCACGGACAAGTGTTCAACTATTTCGTTGCAGCCTTGAACACGGCGGGTCCATCCGCACTGAGTGCTTCCAACTCTGGCTACCGCCAAGTGGTGCCGCCTCTGGATGTGCAGGCGACCGATGGAACCCTTCCTAGCGGCGTGCGGATCTCCTGGTCAGCGAGCGCAGGTGCGACTGGGTACCGCGTGTTCCGAGCCACCATGAATGGAAGTGTGGCGGGCACTGTGACGCAGATTGGGGTCACCTCCAACGCACTCGAGTTCGTTGATTCGTCTGCAGCCTTTGGAGTGGTCTACCGTTACTCGCTGCGAACGGTGGGCGCTCCCAACGGCAGCGTCAGTGTGGAGAGCACGGGCGATTTGGGCTCACGCGGGTTGTCGGCGCCGATCAACTTTGTTGCGACGGATGGACAGTTCACCGATCGAGTGGCGCTGTCATGGACGGCAAGCGCGGGAGCAGAGAGCTACCAAGTCTTCCGCGGCGACTCGGTGTCACCGCTCGTTGAGTCGATCGTTGGCACGAGTTTCAATGACACCTCGGCACCAGCGGGAACGCGCTTCAACTACTCGGTGCGCGCGGTGGGGCCGACTGGTTCCTCGGCGCCGAGTGCATCGGACGATGGATTCCGCCAACTCTTGTCGCCGACGGGCGTTCAGGCGAGTGACGGTCTCAGCAGCGACTCGGTCTCCGTCTCGTGGAACCCGGTGGCGGGCGCAGTAGCCTACGAGTTGTTCCGAAGTGGGGCGTCGACGCCGATCACCGTCACGGCTGCCACCAACTTTGTGGATTCGCCAGTCAACGGGATTCCTGCCGTTGGTCTCGCCTACAGCTACACGGTGCGCGCGCGCGGAGCAGTCGGAATCAGCGCGCCGAGTGTGGCGGACAGCGGCTACCGCGCGATGCCTGCTCCGACTGGCGTTGTGGCGTCGGATGGGACGAGCGCCCTGACTGTCACCGTTTCGTGGAACGCGGTTCCAGCCGCGGTTGTCTATCGCGTCTGGCGCGCGACGGGAAGTGCTCCGCTTGCGGTCATTGCGACGGTCGCAAATCCGGGACCCTATGTGGACTCGACCGCATCCATTGGCGTGGTGCATCGGTACGCGGTGAGCGCTGTCAGCGCCGCTGGCAATGGATTGACGAGCCCTTCCGATGATGGGTGTCGACGATTGGCCTCTCCTTCTGGGATCGCAGCGAGCGACGGTTCCAGTACTGCGCACGTCGTGATCAACTGGCAGGCTGTCGTTGGCGCGGTTGGGTATCAGGTGTTCCGTGATGGCAGCGAAACGCCGATCGCCGAGGTCACATCGGGGTTCTCCGTGTTGGATACCCAGGCGTTACCAGGGGTGCAGCATGCCTATGCAGTTCGCGCACAGGGCGCGGCAACTGCCATGCTGAGTGCGATGAGTTCTGCAGATGTGGGGTTCCGGCAGATGCGAGCGCCAGAGTCCGTGAGCGCATCCGATGGCGATTTGCTCGCTGGCGTTCAAGTGTCGTGGTCGTCGGTCGTGGGCGCGACTGCATATCAGGTGCTGCGTTCTCCGATCACAAACGGGGTCCTGGGCCCGGCGGTTCAACGTGGTGTTGTTCTTGACGGGCAACCAGGTGGTCTGGTGTTCCTTGATGCTCTGGCAGTGCCGGGGGTGCGATACGCCTATGGCGTTGCTGCCGTGGGAACTGCGCCAGGCGCGGCAAGTCTTCCGAGCGCATTCGACTTTGGTCACCGCAACCGAGCAGGTGCGACGAATGTTCAGGCATCGGAGAACATTCCTGCGCATGTGCTTGTGACATGGACGCTGGCTGCGGCAGGAACGCCTGCGGTGAGCGGCTACGAGGTTCGCCGTGTGGTTGGGGAGGAGACGCCCGTGGTGTTGACATCGGCGCTCGCTGCAACCGTCACGCAGTACGACGACACGACGGCGGTGCCTGGCACGCAGTACACCTACGAAGTTCGTGCGCGGTACACGCTTGCGGGGAGCAGCCCAGCGGTCGTGGTGACGACGCTGCCTGGATCGGACGGAGGCATGCGGCCAGTGCCAGCAGGATCGGGTGACGGCGGCGTTGCAGGCGGCGGCGATGAAGGAGGCGGTGCAGATGACAGTGCGCTGACCGAAGCGGGCGAACGCGTGGAAGGTGCGCTCGGTGGCGCATCGACGGCTGCTGGGAGCGGGAGTACGGAGCCTGGCGCACAGCAGCCGAACGGCGATGGCAGCTGGAGCGATGCGGAAGGCGATGGCGAAGACACATCCGTCTGCGGCGCAGTGATGCGCGGTCTTGCGTCGCGAATTGCGGCGGCTGGTGTGGCGGCGTCAACGGCCGGCAGCACCGAGGCGAGAGTCCACGCGAACGAGCGTCTGGAATCGCTCGAAGCGCTGCGCGAGATGATTGCGTTCACGCGAGTGGATGCGAGCGGGCAGACGGTGCAGTGGACGGAGCGAGCGGCCTGTGCGATGCAGCGAGGCGACATGAACCTCGACGGCGAGGTGGACGGCAGGGACTTTGCGCTGTTCATGGACGCGTGGCGAGCGGGGGACGAAGTCCTCGCGGATCTCGACCGCAGCGGCGTGGTCAACGCGCATGACCTGGCGCAGATGCTCGCCGCAGTCGGCGGCAAGTGAATCAGCTGCGGCGTTCCAAATCCTGACGCCATCGGCGCAGCAGGTCGAACGCATCCATGGGTGAGAGCGATTCGATCTGGAGCGCGCGCATCTCGTCGATCACTGCTTGGTGTGCGGCGGATTCGGCGCTCGCCGTCCCCGCAGCGCCCGTGGTGCTTGGCGAGTGTGATGCAGGCGAATCGAAGAGGCCAGGCTGGGCATCGCGCGCAGCGCTCGGCAGCGCCGTGACATGCGTGTGCACCGCAAGTGTCTCGAGAATGCGGCGGGCGCGTTCCACCACCGCCATTGGAACGCCCGCAAGCTTCGCGACATGAATGCCGTAGGAACGGTCTGCGCGCCCAGGTTCGATGCGGTGGAGAAAAATCACTTCGTCTTTCCACTCCCGCACAACGACCTGCAGATTGCCGATCGACGGCATGTCATCCGCAAGCGCGGTGAGTTCGTGGTAATGCGTCGCGAAAAGCGTGCGAACTCCGCGGTCTGCGAGGCATTCGGTGATCGCCCACGCGAGGCTGAGTCCATCGAGTGTGCTTGTGCCGCGCCCGATCTCATCGAGAATCACGAGGCTCGCGCGCGTCGCATGATGGAGGATGTTCGCCGTCTCGGTCATCTCCACCATGAAGGTGGAACGCCCGCTGTGCAGTTCGTCGCCTGCGCCGATGCGGGCGAAGATTCGGTCGCAGAGCCCGATCGTCGCGTCATCCGCGGGAACGAAACTGCCCGCGAGCGCAAGCAGCGCGATGATCGCGTTCTGTCGGATGAAGGTCGACTTGCCCGCCATGTTTGGCCCCGTCACAAGTGCGAGCGTGTGGTGCGGTCGGCTGCCGCCATGCTCGCTGTCCGTGCCGAGCATGCAGTCGTTCGGAACGAACGACGCGCCGAGCGTTTGATCGAGCACCATGTGCCTTCCGCCACGTACGGTGAGCAGCGGTTCATCGGCAACCTTCGGACGAACGAGCCGCTGCCGAACGGCAGTTTGCGCGAAACAGCTGATGACATCGAGTTCGCCAATGCACTGCGCGTAGGCGGCGAGCGTCTCTGCATGCGACGCGACCTCCTCGAGCAACTGCTCGAAGAGTTGGCGTTCGCGTTCAAGCGCCCGTGCGTCGGCAGTCAACACACGCTCCTCGAAGCCTTTGAGTTCGGGAGTGATGTAACGCTCGGCGTTTCGCAGCGTCTGCTTACGCGTGAATGTGGCGGGTGCACGCGCCGCCTGCGACTGCGTGAGTTCGATGTAGTAGCCGAAGACGCGGTTGTACCCCGTCTTGAGGCTTTCGATCCCTGTCTCCGCGATCAGTTGCGCTTGGTAACGCGCGAGCCATTCGCCCGCATCGCGCTGCAGCGAACGAGCCGCATCGAGATCGCTGTCGACCCCGTCGCGGAAGAGACCACCCTCGCGAAGATGCGCGGGGGGTTCCTCCACACACGCCGCCACGAGGTGTGCGCCAAGCGCAGTCAGCGGACTGGCAACCGACTGCAGCCTGCGATGCCACGCAGCAAGTGCGGGAGTGCCTTCGAGCAGTTCCGAGGTGCTCGTCGCTGCGGCAAGGCTGCGTCCAAGCGCCACGACATCTCGCGGGGTCGCGCGGCGCATCGCCACGCGTCCATGAATGCGTGCGACATCCTGCACGCGACCGAGAACGCCGGCGAGCGCCTCGCGGAGTGCGCTGTCCTGCACGAGCACCGACACCGCGGCGAGCCGACCCTCGATGGCGCTGCGATCCCGTAGCGGAAAGCAGAGCCAGTCGCGCAGCAGCCGCCGCCCCATCGGCGTGCGCGCTCCCGTGAACACCGATAGCAGCGAGCCATCCGACGATCCGCTGAGCGCGGTGCGTTCCACTTCGAGCGCGCGCAGCGTCCACGCATCGAGCACGACCGACTGCGCACGATTGATCGGATGTGGTGGTCGCAGATGCGCGAGCGATCGAACGCCAGCAACAGTTCCTGCCGCGCCATCGACCGCAAGACCCGACTGCGTCTCGAGCAGATAGCCGAGCAGACCGCCCGCCGCACACACGCTCGCATCATCGAGTCCCCATGCGGCAGTCGAGTGAACGCCAAAATGCCTGCGCAGGCAGGCGTCCGCCTCCTCGCGCGCAAGGGTCCATGGCGGACGGACGGTGACCGCCGCATGGAGCGGGCGCGCAAGATCGGCAAGCAGTCCGCTCGGTCCATGCGCCGCATCGGCAACGACCAGTTCGCTGATCCCCAGACGAGCGAGTTCATCGGCGACATCCGACGCCTCGCACGACACGGTGTCGAAGTGGCCTGTCGAGAGTTCGGCAACGGCAATCGCCGCACTCGACCCCATCACGACTGCCGCCGCCACCGCGTTGCGCGCCGATGCGTCGAGCAGCGAGTCGTCGACCCGCGTGCCAGGCGTCACGACGCGAACCACCGCGCGTTCGACCACGCCCTTGGCATCCTTTGGATCCTGGATCTGCTCGCACACAGCGACTCGCTCGCCATGCTCCACGAGTCGGCGCAGATAACTCTCTGCCGAGTGGAAGGGAACGCCCGCCATCGGAATGCCTGCCGTGCGCTGCGTCAGCGTGATGCCGAGGATGCGGTGAGCCCGCACGGCATCGTCGTCGAACATCTCGTAGAAGTCGCCAAGGCGGAAGAACAGCATGCAGCCCGGGTGTTCACGCTTGAAGCGTTCATACTGCCGCATCGCGGGTGTCTCGCGCGAGGGGGAAGACGGAGATGACGGCGAGTCTGCAGCAGTCGGCGGGGTACCGCCGCCATCGTTCTCCACGCTCTGTTTCGTCGGCTGCACGATTGGAAAGCGTACAACCGAGCCCATCGATCGCTCGCGCAGTCACGCGCAGCGGCATCGTGCGGGTGAAGCGCACCGCTTTGCGCTACACTCTTCATCCTCCTGATTTGGGGTGGTAGCTCAATTGGGAGAGCGCTTGAATCGCATTCAAGAGGTTGTGAGTTCGATCCTCATCCACTCCACTCGCCCCGCCGTCAACGGCGGGGCTTTCGTTTGCCCAGTCGGTGGGGCGGAACGGTGCAGCGTCTGCCGCGCGCCGCATCTGCGAAGCGTTACGCTTGAGCAATGGCAGTGCTGCTGTTGATCGACAACTACGACTCGTTCACCTGGAACCTTGTGCAGGCGTTCAGCACGCTCGACCGCAGCATCGATGTCCGCGTGGTCCGCAACGACGCGATCGATGTGGTCGCTGCGCGCGCCATGCAACCGCGCTGGTTGGTGCTCTCGCCGGGTCCATGCACACCGCGCGAAAGTGGGGCATGTGCACCCGTGCTGCGTGCGCTGCGCGGATCGGTGCCGATTCTGGGCGTCTGCCTTGGTCACCAGACCATCGGCGATGCACATGGCATGGTGGTGCGCCGAAACGATCAGCCGATGCACGGCAAGACTTCCGAGATACATCACGATCGGCGCGGTCTCTTTGCAGGGCTTCCTGAACCGTTCACCGCCACGCGCTATCACTCGCTCGTGGTCGAACGCTCGACCGTGGGCAGTGACTTCGAAGTCTCCGCATGGACCGACCGCGGCGAAGTGATGGGGCTGCGCTGGCGAGCACCCGCCGGAGCCGCCGCGATGGAGGGGGTGCAGTTCCACCCTGAGAGTTTTCTCACCACCAACGGACCCCAGTTGTTGGCGAACTTTCTTGCGATGCCAGCGGCATGATGCTGAAGCACCCCAGCGCGCGGATTCACTCGCCTGGAATGTGCGTGATCACGCCCTCCCACGGGCTCGATGCCGTCGCATAGCGGCGGCGGGGGATGCGCCCCGCACGCAGTGCGATGAATCCGCTCTCGCATGCGAGCCGCATGGCGCGCGCCATTGCAACGGCATCGCGCGCATGGGCAATCCCCGTGTTCAGCAGTACGCCATCAGCGCCAAGTTCCATCGCGAGCGTCACATCGCTCGGCGTTCCAACGCCCGCATCGACAATGACGGGATAGTTCGGATCGCCACCCGCCGCAGGATCCTTGAGCATCTCCAGGATGATCGAGATCGCCGATGGATTGGCGATGCCACGCCCCGATCCGATGGGACTGCCCGCGGGCATCACGCTCGCTGCACCTGCTTCGCGCAGGCGCACCGCCATGATCGGATCATCGCTCGTGTAGCACAGGACCTCGAACCCATCGCGCACCAGTTCCCTGCATGCCTCGAGCGTCCCCACAGGATCGGGAAGCAGCGTTCGACGATCACCGAGGACCTCCAGTTTCACCCAGCGTGCGCCGGCGTTCCCGCACTGCTCCAAGATGTCGCGCCCCAGCCTTGACACGCGCACCGCATCTTCCGCGCTGAAGCAGCCAGCGGTGTTCGGCAGGATCGTGACTCGCGAAAGATCGAGCGCATCGAGCAGCGAACGACCCTGCGCATCGATCAGCCGCTCGCGCCGTACAGCGACCGTCACCACATCGGCGCCGGAAGCCTCGATCGCGCGGTTCATCGTCTCAAAATCCGCGTACTTGCCCGTGCCGACCACGAGACGGCTGCGCAGAGTGAATGATCCGACACGCAGACCGTCCATAGCGTCAGCCTCCACCCACAAGCGTGACGATTTCGATACGGTCACCAGGATTCAGTTGAACGCCCTCGCGCTCGGCATGCCGCACAAGCGAGCCGTTCACTTCGACCGCACAGGGCTGTCCTGCCGGTCGCAGCACCGCCAGTGCCTGCGCAACAGAACAGCGTTCGGGCAGTTGGTGCGCCGCCCCATTGATCGTGACTTGCATCTGCGTCATACGGAGGGCATAAGATTAGCGCGGTGAACACTTCCGTTCTCATGCGACCTGTTCGTGCGGTGCTTGCCATGCTGCTGCTGCCGCTTGCGGCGCTTGGCTGCAGCAAGCCCGCCTATGACACGAGCACGCCGGAGGCCGCGCTCGAGGCGGTGCAGAAGATGCTCGAGGATGGTCACCCCGAGATGCTGCCAACGCTGATCGAGATCAAGGCGCGCGACATCACCTTCGACGATGGGGTCACGGAGGCAAGCGCGATTGCCGAGGTGAAGGGGAAGGCAGGCGACATGATCGCGCAGCTCTGGCGAGTCTCGAAGAAGGTGAAGGCACGTTTCCCGAAGGAACTGCTGCAGGAAACAAAGGTCGCCGCCGATTCGGCTGCACGCAGCGGCTTCGACTTCCGAGGGCTGGCGCAGCGAGTGCTCGGCGATCCATTTGGTTTCATCACGGAGCAGCGCGAGCGAATGAAGGTCGAGGACCTCGGTGACGGCACCGCTGCCATCAGTATTGACGAGGAGCCCGTGTTCGGCGGTGCGCTCACGCTTGTCGAGACCAATGAAGGATGGAAGTTCAATGTCCCAGTGGATGCGCTTCGAACCAACGAGTATTGGCCTGATACGCGACATGAGTGGGCCGTTATCGCATCGATGATGCTCGGCATCGAGAACTCGCTGAACGACTTTGAGCGGGAGTTCGATGAAGGCAAGATTCGATCTGTACGCGAGGCGGGCGAGCGAGTCGGACGACTTGTCGGCGAGTCGGTCGTCGTGCAGAGCGTCATCTACGGCATGATGAAGCGCGACTCGTGACGCGTGGCCCGCTCGGGGGAGTGCGCGACTCGGCTCGTGGTCAGCGCAGAAAAAGCAGGCTCGCGGCGATGAAGACGGGGATCAGGATCGCCGCAGCCCATGCCATGTAGCCAAAGAATGTGGGCATGCGCACACCGCGTTCCTCCGCGATGGCCTTCACCATGAAGTTTGGTCCGTTGCCGATGTAGGTGTTTGCTCCCATGAACACCGCGCCGAGCGACACCGCGGCAAGCAGGGGTTCCGCCACGACCGATCCATCGACGAGCGCGATGGACACACTGCCACTTGGCACGGGCTGCGTGATCGCCGTTGTGAGGAACACGAGATAGGTCGGGGCGTTATCCAAGAAACTCGACAAGGCTCCTGTCACCCAGAAGTAGCCGATGGGCGAGGACAGTCCGAGTTCGCTGCCGCGCTGCTGCAGGACGCCAAGAGGCACCTGCATCGCGACGAAGATGCCGATGAACAGCACGGCAACCTCCAGGATCGGTCCCCACGTGAAACTGTTCACGCGGCGAAGTTCGGCGCGCGTGGTGATGAGACTCAGGACCGCACACGCCACCATGACTGTTTCGCGTGCGAAGTTCGGCACAGTCCACGAAGTGCCGGGAAGGACTCGGCCTGGAATCAGCATGATCACTGCAGCGAGGATCCCCGCAAGCCACAGCAGATTCATCGATCCAGACAGATGAACGCGCCGCCGCGTTATGGACTCTGCCGCGCGGGCAGCGGCGGGTTCTCGGCGAAACATCCAGGAGTCCACGATCCAGTAGATCGCGAGCACGCTTCCTGAGACGAACAGAAACGGCTTCCACAACTGCAGCGTCCAGAAGAAAGGCACGCCGCGGAGGTAGCCGAGAAAGAGCGGTGGATCGCCGATGGGCAATAGCAGTCCACCAATGTTTGACACCAAAAAGATGAAGAAGACCACGGTGTGAACGACCCGAGTGCGCTGCTGATTGGTCGCAAGCAGCAGTCGAATCAGCAGCACGCTTGCGCCAGTCGTTCCCATGATGCTCGCGAGCAGCGTTCCAACAAGAAGAATGCCTGCATTCGTGGTGGGAGTCGCAGCAAGATCGCCGCGAATGACAATGCCGCCTGCGACCACATACAGCGATGCGAGAAGGATGATGAACGGCACATACTCGGCGAGCAGCGTGTGCTCGAACGCGTGCCAAGCCGCACCAGGCGTGTTCGTGACTGCGATGAACAGCAGCGTGGCAAGCCCGCATGCGGCAGCCACGATCAACTTGTTGGTGTTGGCGTGCCACCAATGCGCAGCGCGCGGGATCAGCGGCAGAACCGCGATGGCCAGCAACAGCAGCACAAATGGCAGGCTCCCAAGTGGCCAAAGTGGATGCACGCTGTGCATGGTGGGCAGCGTAGTCAGTGGATGAGATGTCGGGCAGTGGGAACTGGAGTCAGCATGCAACCTAGACTGTGCCCTGCGTCATGCCGATCGAACTCTGCATTCTCGCGGCGAGCCTTGCGCAGTCCGTTCCTTCGAGCGCAACGCTCGCGGGAATCCCTGCATGGGAGTCGGTCGTGGTGGAGTCGCCAGTGGCATGTGCGATCGATCCGTCTGGGCAGGTGGTGGTCGCCGATTCATCGGGTGAAATCCTGGCGCTCAGTGCGCGGGACGGGAGTGTGCGCTGGCGCGTTGCCGCAGCGGGCGACGAGGCATTCGTGGAGCCTGCCGGTATCGCGGTGGAGGCAAGTGGAACGCTCCTCGTCAGCGACGCTCGAGCACGGCGCATCTTCCGCCTCTCGAAGGATGGCGTGCGTGTTGGAACGGTCGAACCACAGTCGCCGATCGTTGCGCCGTCTGCGATCGCGGTGGATCTCTCGCCGAGCGGTGCCGGTCGCATTGCCATTGTGGACCGTGCGGACGGGGGCGTTCATATTGTGCTGCCGACTGGACAGTCGTTTGGGCGGCTGTCTCCCGAACTCTTCGTGGTGGATGGCGCACCCTGTGTGCCAACGGCTGTTGCGTTCCGCCCGAACGGAGAACTCATCGTGGCTGCGGCGGAGCAGGACCGCGTGTTTGTGATCGATCTCGGCGCGAGACCGGAGAACGCGCGCCGCACGGCATCCTGGGGCGGGCATGGGCCGTTTCCAGGGCTCTTTCGAGGTCCGCGCGGAGTCGCGGCGGCGGGCGATTGGATCTTCACCGCCGACACATTCAACCACCGCATTTGCAGGCAAGATGCGAATGGGCAGGGGCGATTGGCGTACGGACAGCACGCGATCCGCCCGCGCGATGGCAACGGTGCCGTGCATTACCCGCGCGCCGTCAGCGTGAGTGCATCGGTCGAGCGCGGCGACTCGGTCGGACCGCTTGCGGTGGCATGCGAACCTTTCGAGCGTCGCGTGCAGGCGTTCGTGCCGGGGCTCGGAGCAGAGCCCGCCGACATGCGACTCGAGCTTCCGAATCTCGATGGCGTTCAGAGCCACTTTGGTGGTGCCGCTGCGTTCGGCGGAGATCGACTGGCGCTGCATGATCCTGAGTCTGGCACGGTCGTGATTTTCGACATGCTCGGTGGACAGCCTCGGCATGTCAGCAACATGTCCGCGAGCGGCGCGAAGCCCCACGAAACGGGGCGCATCGATGCGCTGTGGATGGACGCGCGCGGGCGCCGTGTGCTGCTCGCCGATGGTGGACTGCGCCGCCTCGCGCTCTGGGAACTCACGGAGCGGCCAAAGGAGATCATCTTCGAACCTTTCATGGCGAAACTTGTCAAGACACGCCCATACGATCGGCTGGAGAGTGGTGCAGACTGTGTGGTCGTCGCGCTCGCGCGCGGAACTGGCGGCGATGTACTCGCGCTCGCGCAGCCCGGTCCCCGCGTCGTGCGTCTCGATCCTTCGCTGCGCACAGTGGAAAGCTTGCCCATTGCGCTTCCTGACACGACTGCTCAGCCCACCGGCATCGCGGTGGCAAGCGATGGTCGCGTCGCGGTGCTCCTCGATCGTCCTGCCATGCTCTGCTTCTTTGAACGCACCGAAAAGGCGTGGGAGCCGCGGGGTGTGCTGCCGCTGAAGGAACTTCGAGATGCGCGTTCAGTGGCGCCTCTCGAAGGCGGCGAGTGGCTCGTCACCGATAGCGCAGGTGACCAAGTCGCGTGGATCGGTTCGGGTGGCATCGTTCGGCGAGTTGGAACGCGCGGCGTTGGCGATGGGCAACTGTGGTTGCCGAGTGCGGCCGTCGGTGATTCGCAGGGGCGTGCGATCGTCGTCGATTCGGGCAACCACCGCGCGCAGCGTTTCGGCGCAGCAGGCGAGTGGGAGATGACATTCAGTCTTGGCAGGACCTACACACGCGCGCGCAGCGCGGACGAGGTGCTGAAGGTCAAGCGGCGAACGCCCTCGCCCACGGGTGCCGTGATTTCACCTCAGGGCAAGGCAGGCGAGCAGTGAAGCAACGAGCGCGATGGATGCTGCCTGCCGCCGTGGTGGTCACCACGATCATGGCTGCTGCGAGTTTGCCACCGCAGAAGGCGGCCGAGTGGGGCAGCGTCATCAGCAATGATGGATCCTGGCGTGTGCAGTGGCGCGTGATGATGGGCGCGAAACAATTGACGCTGCCCGAAGTGCGAAAGCGTTTCACGATTGAGCTTCGTATCGAGTCGCTGCTTGAACCCAAGCGCACCATGCGGGCCGTACTGGTGGATGCGCAGATGCCCGACCATGTGCATGGGATGAATGTTGCGCCGACCATCCTGATGATTGAGGGTGGTGGCGTCGCGAGCGAAGGCATGCTCTTCCACATGTCGGGTCGCTGGGAAGTGGATGTTGACATCGATGATGGCGAGACCATCGAAAGGGCGCAGTGGGACATCGGCATGTACTGATGCGTGCGGCGCCGCTTGTGTTCCTCCTGCTGCTGACCTGTTGCAAGGGAGGCGAGCGTGGCGCAACCGAGTCGCAGCGGCCGACGCCGACCGATCGAGGCACATCGGGCGTTGAACTCGGTGCCGCGCAGATAGACCGCGTGAATGAGATGGGGCACCCGGGTCCGCCGCCGGCGGACGACACCAATCTGGTTGCCGACGATCTCCGCGCAGCGCAGCTGGGGCATCTGCTCTTCTTCGATGCGGGACTGTCGGTCAATGGCAAGATTTCCTGCGCCACCTGCCACGATCCAGACCGCGCCTTCACCGATGGGCTCGCGCTGAATCAGGGACTGGAACGGGGTCGGCGAAACACGCTCTCAGTGCTTGATGCCGCGCACATGAGATGGTTCAACTGGGACGGACGCTTCGATTCGCTGTGGGGGCAGAGCCACGGACCGATCTCGCATCCGCGCGAGATGGGCAGTTCGTTCGCGCAGGCGGTCGAGCATGTGCGCGAGACACCGACGCTCCGCGAGCGGTACGAGCAGATCTTCGGTGCGTTGCCAGCGGCGCCCGCCGATGGCCTTGCGGGCGAGACCGCCATCGCGAACATCGGCAAGTCGATTGCTGCGTATGAACGACGGCTCGTCACCGGGCCGAGCACATTCGACCGCTGGGTGACGCGTTGGCGTGACCGTGGCACGCCGCGCGATGCGGACTCGGTTCCGCCGATGGACTTCAGCGCTTCGGCGCTCCGTGGCCTCGATCTCTTTACCAGTCGCGGCCTCTGTTGGCAGTGCCATGTCGGGCCGCTCCTGAGCGACGGTGAGTTTCATGCACTTGGTGCAGCGCCGCGCAACGATCTGATTGCTGATGGCGGGCGTTTCGAGGCGGTCCCTCAACTCAAGTCGAGCCCGTTCCGCTCCGGCGGCGTTCACTCGGCCAGTCCGGAGGGAGAGCAGGGGAAGTTGGTGGAGTCGCTCGTTCCGCAGCCAGATCAATGGGGTGCGTTTCGAACCCCAAATCTGCGGAATGTTGCACTGACTGCACCGTACTTTCATCAAGGGCAGTTCGCGACGCTCGAGGACGTCGTGACTTTCTACAGCACGCTCGAGGGCGCAGTCACCATGGATCACCACCGCGAATCCGTGCTTCGTCGCCGTGATCTGTCGGCACAGGAGATTTCGGACATCGTGTCGTTCTTGCGGTCGCTGACTGGCGAGTCGCCCCCCGCGGATTGGGTGCGCGATCCTTGGAAGTTCGGTCCAGGCGAGTCCATTCCAGCGGCCGAAGTTGTGCGCCCGAGTGGTACTGCTAGCGCAGAAAGTACGGCGGGAATCTGAGAGTCGCGGTGGATATCTCGCGCGGCTGAGCTACTCTTTCCATATGTCGAGAAGCGCTTTGGCCCTTTCCGCGGTCGTTGTGGTCCTTGCTGGTGCCGCGTTCTCTTACGCACACGAAGATGACCCAAAGGCGCAGGACATGGAGCCCGCGTTTGTGGGACCAGTCTGGCGTGATTCGGATCCGCCGAGCGGCGTTGCCGACACCTTCGCATCATCGAACATCAATCTGCGCGCATGGTTCCCGTGCAACACCTTCAACAGCGCATCCGCGAGCGGGAATGACTGCTGGGGCTATGTCAGCCCAAGTGGGCGTGAGTACGCGCTCATGGGACTCGACAACGGCACAGGATTCGTGGAAGTCACCAATCCCTCGCAGGCAACGCTCGTGAAGTTCATGCCGAAGCCAGCATCAGCATCCTCGAGTCTCTGGCGCAATGTGAAGACCTATCAGCAGTACGCCTACTCGGTCAGTGAAGGTGGAGGCGGCATTCAGATCTTCGACATTTCGGGGATCGATCAGGGCAATGTGACCGACCTCGGTACGGTGACAACGGGAGGCGCGGCCGCCACCCACACCATGATCATCAATGAGCAGACGGGCTTTCTGTACCGCATGGGGGGCGGCTCGAATGGCGTTCGTTGTTACAGCCTCGCGAATCCTGCACAGCCCACCTTCGTTTCGTCATGGAATCCCAAGTACACGCATGATGGCGCCGTCTTCAACTGGCCCATTGGCCCCTACGCGGGCAAGGAGATCTTCCTCGCGTGCGGCGGACTGAATGGCGGACAGACCGATACGGGGATGGACATCCTTGATGTCACCGATAAGAACAACATCACGGTGATCGGTCGTGCGACCTATTCGAATGCCGCATTCTGCCACCAAGTCTGGATCTCTCCCGACTACAAGTACGCGTACATCAACGATGAGATTGATGAGTCGAACTTCGGTATCAACTGCCTCACACGCATCATCAACATCGAGAATCTCGCAAATCCTGTTTCCGTGGGCGGCTTCACCAACGGCTTGGTATCGGTGGATCACAACCTCTACATCAAGGGCAATCAACTCTTTGCCAGCAACTATAAGACTGGGCTGCGCGTCTACGACATTACGAACCGAACGAACCTGTCGGAGACCGCGTGGTTCGATACCTATCCCGAAAGTGACGGCACGGGCTACGCGGGACTGTGGAGCAACTATCCGTTCCTGCCCAGCGGCACTGTGCTGCTGAGCGACATCCAGCGAGGCCTGTTCGTGGTGTCGCTCGGCGTCGCGCCTCTGACCATCAGCTACCCGAGCGGTGCACCCACAGCGATCACGCCAGTCGGTGGCAACTTTCAAGTCACCCTCGCGCTCGCGCCTGGACAGTCGATCGCGCCCAATGGGGCGAAGCTCATCTTCAACACGGGCGGTCCGACGGACCGCTCCGAGCCTTTGCAGTCGCTTGGCGGCAATCTGTACCGAGCTGCGTTCCCCGCACTTTCCTGCCCCTCCACCGTGTCCTACGGCATTGAGGTCACGCTCGCGAGCGGCGCAGTTGTGCGTGATCCCGTTTCAGGATGGCGTACGGCGAATGTCTCCTATGGCGAAGAGGCAACCCTCTCCGACACGATGGAGAGTGGCACCAACGGTTGGACTGTTGGTTTGCCAACCGATGATGCCACGACTGGACTCTGGGTTCGGGTGGATCCCAACGGAACCACGGCTCAGCCCGAGGAAGATCACACGGTCAATGGCACACAGTGCTGGGTGACAGGGCAGGGCACGATCGGCGGCTCAGCGGGTGCGGCGGACGTCGATGGCGGCACCACGACGCTGACTAGTCCAATCTTCAGTGCTGCGGGCATTGCCGATCCGCGCATCGGGTACTGGGCGTGGTACTCCAATAATCTCGGCGGCGCGCCGAACGAGGATTCGATGCCCGTGCTGCTGTCCAACAACGGTGGTTTCACTTGGACGCAGGTGGAGTTGATCTCCACAAGCGCGACCGCATGGGTCGAGCGGTCGATCCGCATCTCCAGCTTCATGACGCCGACCAACCAGATGCAAATCCGTTTTCAGGCGCGCGATCTCGGCTCGGGCAGCTTGGTTGAGGCTGCCATCGATGATTTGCGCGTCTTTGGATACGACTGCACAGCAGCGCGCCCCGCGGACATCAATGGCACCGGCGCTGTCGATGGTTCAGACCTCGCGCTGCTTCTGTCTGGTTGGGGAACGGCGGGGCAGAGCGACATCAATGGGGATGGCGCGACCGATGGCTCCGACCTCGCGACCCTTCTGAGCGACTGGGGTTGAACGCCTCCCGCGTTGCCGCGGTAGTGTGGCGCGCATGATGCTGCGTGTGGTCTGTCTGGTGTCGCTTGCGCTGATCTGTGGCCGCATGGTCAGTGCGCCGATCAGTGATCCGCCTCCTGCTGCGTCGCCCGTGAACGGTGAGGAGAAGTCACTCTCGACTGCACCGCCTGCTCGCGCGCCGTTTACCCAGGTGATCGAAGGCACCACGCTGTCCATCGACTTCGTACCAGTCACCCTTGCCGATGGTCGGCCGCTGTGGATGAGCCGCACCGAGATCCCATGGGAAGTACTCGATGTCTGCGTGTATGGATTCGATCAGGTCGAGGGAAAGAGCGAGTCTGCCAAGGCGGACGCAGTCACGCGCCCAACGAAACCCTACATCGCGACGGACCGCGGCTTCGGTCATGCGGGTTGGCCCGCAAACTCCGTGAGTTTCCAGAACGCGAAGACATTCTGCGAGTGGCTGAGTGCGAAGAGTGGTTGTGCGTATCGCCTGCCGCGCGAAGCGGAGTGGATCGAGACATGTGCGCGCAGCGGTTTGACCTCGGCGAGCGCGCCCGATCATGCATGGTTCGAGGGGAACAGTGGTGGCACAACGCACCGCATCGGCAGCAAGCGCGCCGATGCGCAGGGCGTTCATGATCTGTGGGGCAATCTGGCGGAGTGGTGCGTTCTGCCAGATGGCAGCGGCGCTGTGTTTGGCGGTTCTTACCGAGACGCGGCAGCTGAGATCGGATGCGCGGTGCGTCAGGCGGACTCGCCGCGCTGGAACCAGAGCGATCCACAGATGCCCAAGAGCATCTGGTGGCTTGCCGACGCTGGGTGGATCGGGTTTCGCGTGGTGTGCGATTCGCCTCCCTCGAAGCCAACGCGAGCGCCCGCAGTTTCACCTGCTGCGAAGTAGCCTCGCAGGCATCGAAGTCGTCTCGAAGGGGAAGGGGAGGATCGGTGCCCCAAGTCAGGAGAAAGTGCAATGCAATCTGATCACACTCGACGAATGTTTCTCAAGACCGCAGCGGCTGCTGGCGTTGGTGCGGCGGTGACTCCATGGAGCGCCTTTGCACGCGTCCCCGACGCTCGAATCCGAGTGGGCGTTGTCGGTTGCGGTGGGCGTGGCACGGGTGCCGCCGCGCAAGCACTCGCTGCTGACGCTGGCGTTGTGATCTGGTCAATGTCCGATGCGTTTGCAGACCGCATTGAGCAGAGCCTGAAGCAACTACTTGGCTCGGAACAGAAGGACCGCGTCGATGTGCCGCCCGAGCGCCGTCATGTGGGCATTGGCTCGATCGATGCGCTGCTTGCCGAAGTGGATGTTGTGCTGCTGTGCAGCCCGCCTGGATTTCGCCCAGAACAACTTGCCAAGAGCGTTGCAGCGGGAAAGCACATCTTCTGCGAGAAGCCAGTGTGCGTCGATGGCCCTGGCTATCGATCGGTGCTCGAGAGCGTTCGTTCGGCACGCACCAAGGGGCTCTCGCTCGTGAGCGGCTTCTGTTGGCGCAGTTCATCGCCCGAACGCGCCATGTTCGAGCAGATTCATGCGGGAACGCTCGGCGAAGTGGTGGGCGTTCACTCCACTTACCTCACATCGCCGCTCGGCGTGCGCGCACGACAACCGGATTGGAGCGATCTCGATTTCCAACTGCGCAATTGGCAGCATTTCACGTGGCTCTCAGGGGATCATCTCGTGGAACAGGCTGTCCACTCGGTCGACAAGATTCACTGGGCCATGAGTGGACGATTGCCGATTCGTTGTGTTGGTATGGGCAGTCGCTTTGTGCATGATCCACTCCCCGAGCGCGGCGATGTGTACGACAACTTCGCGGTCACCTACGAGTACGAGAACGGTCCGCGTTGCGTGCTGATGTGTCGGCAGCAGCCCGATTGCTACAACATCAACGACGACTGGATCAACGGCACCAAGGGATTCGGCTGGGTGAACGGCTGGGGTCCGACGCACTGGATCAAGGACTACGCGGGTTCACTGCTGTGGTCCTATCCAAAGGACGGACCCGCGCCCAACATGTATCAGGTCGAGCATGACACGCTCTTTGCAGCGATTCGTTCTGCGCGTCCTGTGAACGAAGGCGAGTGGATGGCCAACTCCTGCATGATGGCGATCATGGGTCGCATGTCCGCGTACTCCGGTCAGGCAATCACATGGGAGCAGGCGACGCAGTCGAACGAGGCGTTGCGCCCCGCGGAACTTGGGGGCGCACTCGCTGTGCCGCCCGTTCCGCGCCCAGGGCGCCGTGCTGTGCGCCCAGCGCCGAGCGTGTGATTCGCGGTTGGCTGATCGGTTCTTCTCGCTTTCGCTTCGAAGGGAACCAAATCCATGGATCGACGCGCGTTCATTCGGAAGACGGCTGCGCTGGGGGCGACCGCTGTTCTCCCCGCGGTATGGCAGCAGGGTTCGGTCGTCGCCACTGCGCCAGACGCGGCACGCGCGCGCGCTGCGCGTGTCGGCGGCGAACTGCGCATCGGCGTGATCGGATGCGGAGGTCGCGGGACAGGAGCCGCCGCAAACTCGCTGGAAGCCTCGCCCGAAGCGCGCATCGTGGCAGTGGGGGATCTCTTCGCGGAGAGGATCGACTCGTGCCTTGCACAACTGGCGAAACTTGGCGGACGCGCGGAGGTCGCACCCGCGAACCGATTCATTGGTCTTCAGGCGTTCGAGGGTGTGCTGAGTACGCCGTGCGATGTGGTCATCCTTGCCACCCCGCCGGGGTTTCGCCCGCAGCACTTTGCCGCTGCAGTGGACGCGGGCAAGCATGTGTTCCTTGAAAAGCCGGTCGCGGTGGATGGCACGGGAATCCGTACCGTGCTTGCCGCGGCGGCGCGAGCCGATGAGCGGCGGCTTGCGGTCGTTGCAGGCACGCAGCGAAGGCATGAGACGAGTTACCGCGAGGCGATGGAACGCATTCGTGGCGGTGCCATCGGCGACATCGTCGCTGCGCGGGTGTTCTGGAACATGGGCAGCCTCTGGCACAAGCAGCCCGATCCCTCACGCAGCGATGCGGAAAACCAGATTCGCAACTGGCTCTACCACACCTGGCTGTCGGGCGATCACATCGTTGAGCAGCATGTGCACAACATCGATGTCGCCAACTGGGCGCTCGCTGCGATTCCCGTGCGATGCGTGGCGGTTGGCGGTCGACAGGTCCGCACGGATCCGACCAACTTCGGTCACATCTTCGATCACTTTGCAGTCGACTTCGAGTATCCGCCCGCACGCGATGGTGCGCCGCGCTTCGTGCTCAGCATGGCGAGGCAACAGGATGGAACGGCAGGGCGGGTCGAGGAAGTATTGCGCGGAACGCGCGGCATGGCGCGGTTGGCGCCTGGCTCTGCACAGATCACGGGTGAGTCGCCCTGGCAGTTCACGGGTCAGGACAACAATCCGTATGTTGAGGAACATGTGGATCTGCACGCAGCGATCCGCAGTGGAACGCAACTGAATGAGGCGCGGGATGTGGCGCACAGCACGCTTGCTGCAATCATGGGGCGCACCGCCGCGTACACGGGCGCGGAAGTCTCGTGGGAGCAGGCGCTCAATGATCCGACGGATCTGTTCCCGCGAGATCTGCAGATGGGTGCGCTGCCGCAGGCGACCGTACCGATGCCTGGTCGTCCGTGGCCACCAACGCTTGCCACCCCGAAGTCACCGTGACTCTTGGGGCAGAACGCTCCTTCGAATCTGAACCACCGTTCACAAGGCGAGCCTCAAAGGGGCCGAGCGCTGCGCGCATTTCGTCGACTCGCTCGAAGAGCGATGGGCGTGCGGCGATAGCAGTCGCGAGCGCGTCCGCGATGGCACCGTCCGGCGCCACCACGGTCACCGCGAAACGGCCCAGCTTTGGGATACCCGCGGCTGGGTCGATGATGTGCGTGATGTGTTCATCGGCGACATCCATGGACTGCTCGCGGTCGCCGCTGGTCGACACTGCGCAGTGTGCGATGCACAGCATGCAGCCAGCATCGCCGTCCACACCGCTGTCCACTCGAACGCGCCAGCCCGCGCGTCCGAGCGGCGCTGCGCCACAGGCGATGTCCCCATCGAGACTCACGAGCGCCATCAGGCAGCCTTTCCGCTCGATCGCCAGCAAGGCCTCCGTCGCCGCGAGACCCTTCCCGATACCGCCAAAGTCGAGACGCACCCCGTCGCAGTCGAATGCGATGGTTCGCGCGCCGCCGTTCCAGCGGACATGCGACCAGCCGCTGCGCTCACGCGCTTGCGCAGCGCTTGAAGCGGAGGGTGGAGTGCCTGCGGCGCGCGCTTCGCGCCAAAGCCTTGTGAGCGCGCCGAGCGCTGGATCGAAGGCACCTTCGGTGGCGTACCAAACTGCGCTGCTGCGTTCGAGTGCCGTTGCCAGATCACCCGTCACGACTGTCGGCTCGTTGGCGTTCCATGGCAAGCGTGAAACGGCGGAGTCTGGCTGCCAATCGCTGAGGGCGGTTTCCACTTCGAGCGCACGAGTGAATCCGGCAGATGCGGCGTGACGCGCGTGCTGCGCATCAGGCGCGTCGATCGTGATGCGCATCGGGGATGCCATCACCAACTGAGTGAATCGCGCCTGAACAACAGTCGCCGCGGGGGCTGTGCGCTGTTGCGTGCAGCCAAGCCAGGCGAACGGACAGCAGAGCACAGCCGCCGTCGCTGCAGCGACCACGCACCTCATGCGAGCGGGGAATTCTCTGGGTTTATGTCGCGCACGCGTCGGATTGAATCGAGCTGCGCAAAGAGGATCTCGACCAGTTCAGGATCGAAGTGCTTGTGCGCTTCCGACTGGATCAACTCAAGCACGCGTTGCTCGTTCCATGCTTCCTTGTAGCAGCGCGCGGTGCTGAGCGCATCGAAGACATCGGCGAGCCCGACAATCCGCGCGAAGAGCGGAATCTCTTCCCCCTTTCGCCCACGGTGCGTGCCGCCATCATCGAAGCCTGGATAACCATTGCCATCCCATTTTTCGTGGTGCAACAGGGCCACCTCGCGCGCGGCCTCATCAAAGTCCGATGGATCGTGAGCAAACAGATCACCGCCGATCGCAGTGTGCTTCTTGACCTCGTTGAACTCCTCGGGCGTCAGCCGCCCCGGCTTCTTGAGAATCGAATCGGGCACGCCAACCTTGCCGACATCATGCAGTTTTGCAGCCGTGCGCAGACGATCTCGCTGCCGC
Source organism: Planctomycetota bacterium (assembly GCA_046080505.1). Lineage (GTDB taxonomy): Bacteria > Planctomycetota > Phycisphaerae > Phycisphaerales > SM1A02 > F1-60-MAGs104. The sequence continues at coordinate 25,313 of JBJTUC010000079.1, read as the reverse complement.
TCAAACGCCGCACCTTCGAGCCCGCGTCGACGCGCCCATTCTTCGAAGAGCACGGTCGCATATCCGGCGACACGCTCGACATGCGGTGCGGTTTCGGACGGATCGCGAATCTCCGCCATTCGGATCATCCGAAGAACCGAGCCCTCGGCAAGATTGGTGCGCTCGATCGCGACGGTTGCAATACTCGCAAAGTGCTCGAGCAGACGGATGTCCTCGGCAGTGAAGCCAATGACGACCCGGCCATCCTGCGACCGCGGATTGATCAGTTCGATCACGCCGAGAATGCGCCCCGACTGGTTCTTCAGCGGCATCGCCACCATCGAACAGGTGCGGTAACCAAGCAGTTGGTCGAAGGATGAATCGAAGCGGTAGGGCGCCTGCTGCGGAATGCGGTAGCAGTCGGGGATATGCAGAGGCTGTCCCGTCAGGCACACCCATCCTGCGAGACTTCGGTCCGTGATCGGCACGCGAAAACTCGAGACATGCGGCGTCTCACCCGTGGCTGTGCGCTGCGCGAGCGCTTCGTTGTGGAAAAACGCGAACCGCAACGAATCCGCCTCACGCAGAAAGATCGTCCCCGCCTCTGAGCGCAGCAGATGCCGCGCCTCGGAAAGAATCCGATCCATCAGCGTGTGAAAGTCTTGGATCTGATTCAGTTCGATGCCGATCTGCATCAGCCCGCTCACGCGAAGTTGCCACTGCAGATCATCTGGATTGCGATGGCGTTCCTCGAGTTGGCGGCGCGCCTCTTCGAGCGAACGATTCGCGGCGCGCAGTTCCACTTGCAGTGACTCGTAGGCGGTCGTCGTGCGATTGCGCTTGATGATGTTGATGTAAGACGTCGAGTGAATGCGAATGCGCGCGACAATCTCGCCAACGGCAACGGGTTCCACCAGGAAGTCCGTCAGACCGCGGCTGAACGCCACTTCTCGGATGCGCTCGGATGCGTGGTCGCCGAGCAGGATGATCGGTACAGCGCCCACTTCGGGACTTCTCTTGAACGCCTCAAGAGTGCCCAGCCCATCGAGCCCTGTGCCGCGCAGGTCGATCAGGATGCTCGTTGGACAGGTGCGAATCGCCTCATCGACGGCATCCTGCACGCGCGCGCACACATTGACGCGGATGCCGCCCGATGTGGTGATCGCATCGGCGAGCTCTCGGACGCGCAGAAAGACACTGCCAACGAGCAGCAACTCATGATTGTCGAGGTCAAGCCCCTCGAAAGGGTCGCGGGCAGTCACTTCTTCAGCCATCGTGCAAGGCTATGCGCGGCGAGGATTGCGAGAGGAGGCGGATGATGTTCGTACGGGACCGCCCTGCGGCGGCGTCTCACCAACGCGCGGCGCATCGATCGCCTGTGCCGTTGCGGCCGCGCCCATCGATGCCGCGCTGCCCGACTGCGGCGGATCAACTCGCGAGAAGATGATCCGTCCCGTCTGGGTTTGCAGGACATTCGTGATGGTGCATGCGGCTTCCGAGCCGATGCACGCAGCTCCACCATCGACCACGACCATCGTTCCATCAGGCAGATGGCCGACGCCCTGCCCAGGCTGTTCGCCGGCCCGCGTCACGGTCACGGTGATCGGCTCGCCCTGTTGAATCGGCGGGCGGAGCGCCGCCGAGACCTCATGCAGATTGATGACCTGAACCCCGCTGATCTGCGCCACGCGCTGGAGTCCTGCGTCACAGGTGGCGATCCGCAGGTGGTCACGCGCAGCGCACTCCACAAGCATGCGATCGGCGCCGCGACCGTCGAGCGGCACATCCTGCACGCGCAAATCCATCCGCGGATTCGTCTGCATCCGACTGACGGCATCAAGCCCGCGCCGCCCCCGTGCCCGCTTCTGGCGGTCCTCGCTGTCGCACAGCGCCTGCAATTCGTCGAGGATGAATCGCGGCACGACAAGATGCGCATCCACGAGCCCAGCCGATGCAAGCACTTCGAGTCGACCATCGATGAGCGACGAACTGTCGAGAAGAACTGGCGCGTACTGGTCGGGCTTGCGGTCGAACTGCACATACGGGATGACCATGCGGAAGTCATCCTTCGTTGTCAGCACGATCGATGTGGCCAAGTAACACAGCACGATGCCGATGATGATCTTCGTGAGGCTCAAGTACACCTGCGCAGGTCCTTGCGCGATGTCCCACGCGCGCGCGACGATGTCGATCAGCGATCCGAACGCGACCGCTGCAACGAGGCCGAGGCAGATTCCGAGATAGACGCCCACCACCGAAGTGAGCTTCTTGTTCGGGGTGAGGACATCGAGCAGCAGCACCACGACCCCGACGCCCACCGATGCAACAACCAGACCGACGACAAAGGGCGGTCCAAACTCCTCGATGCTGCGCGAACTCGCGACCGTGACCGTGACGACCACCACCAGCAGCACCACGAAGATGAGCCGAACGGCAAACAGCAAGAACCGACCTCCACGAGGGCGGGACGCGTCTTGCCGCGCTGGGTTCCAGCGAATCTCCTGAGGGGACGGCGGGAGCTGAGGTTCAGGCGCCACGCGACCGAGTGTAGTTGTCGCTGCTACGATTCAGAACGCAGGGTCGCGGAGGACGGCCGGGCCCGTTGGGCGGTCGGCTCGTGAACCTGGTCAGGGCCTGACGGCAGCAGCCATAAGCGTCGTTGTCCGTGCCGTCGGTCGCCTGGTCGTCCTCCGCGCCCCTGCACACCATGTCACCGAGCAAGCCCACTCAGAAGTCAGCCGCGAACGATGCGCCGCCCGTTGCCCTGTTCGGTGCGGACGATCAGCCCGCACCGTACGAGGTCTTCGCGCGGCGTTACCGATCGCGCACCTTCGGCGAGGTGGTGGGGCAGGAGACGATCGCACGCACCCTGCAGAACGCGATCGCGCTCGGACGGACAGCGCACGCGTATCTCTTCTGTGGAACGCGCGGCGTTGGCAAGACATCGATGGCGCGCATTTTTGCGCGGGCATTGAATGCCGTGGAGTCGTTGTCGCAGCAGCATGCGATCGCCGACTCGATCATGCGTGGGCAAGATCTTGATGTGATCGAGATCGACGGTGCGAGCAACCGTGGTGTCGATGATGCGCGCGATCTGATCGCAGGCGCCGGGATGGCGCCCGCGCGCAGCCCCTACAAGATCTACATCATCGACGAAGTCCACATGCTGACGCAGCCAGCGTTCAACGCGCTGCTGAAGACGATGGAGGAGCCGCCAGCCCATGTGAAGTTCATCTTGTGCACCACAGAGCCTCACAAGGTGCCGGCAACGATCCAAAGTCGTTGTCAACGCTACGACTTCAAGTCGATCCCGACGCAGGCGATCGCTGCGCATCTGCGCGCCGTGCTGCAACAGGAATCGGTGACGGCGGATGATGCGGTCGTCTTGCAGGTGGCGCGGCTTGCGAACGGTTCGATGCGCGATGGACTCAGCCTGCTCGATCGGCTTGTCGCCGCTGCGAGCGGGCATGTTTCGAGCGAACTTGCGCGTGATGTGCTTGGATTGCCCGATGAGGAACTGCTCGAGCGGATCATGGCGGCGATTGCTGCATGCGACCCCGCCGCAGGTCTTGCCGCCGCGGGGGAACTGCTTGATCACGGCATGTCCTGCGACCATGCGCTCGACACGATCGCGGCGCGCCTGCGCGATGCGCTCCTGCTGCTGCTGAGTGGCACGGAGGCAAATCATGTCGATCTGCCCGACGAGGCGAAGCAGCGGCTCGCCTCACACGCCGCGGCGTTCGATGGGCCCGCGCTCGTGCATCTCATTGCGCTCTGCGACGCATCGGTACGGAGCGTCCGTTCGTCCGCGGTGCCGCGCGCGATCTTCGACGCGGTCGTCGCGCGGCTGTGCATGAGCGAGCACTTTTTGAAAGCCACCGCGCTGCTGTCTGGCGATCCGCCGGCGACCGCGCGCGGCGGCGACGCTAAAAAAAAAGTAGCCAGTCGGGATGAACGACCCGCGTCGGAGGTGAGTCGCGCGGTCACGCCCGCGCCCATCGTGGCCGCGGTTCCCGCAGTGCCCGCTGCCCCCGCGGTAGCCACAACGGCGCCGCGTTCAGCCGCATCGTCGCCTCCCGCGGGCAAGGAAGAGGCGGATGCCATACGACGAAATCCAATGGTGCTCGAGATCGCCGGAATCCTCGACGCCACTGTGGGCAGCGTTTCGCTGCAGGGGGACATTCGTGCGGTGCGCGAGCCAACAAGCACTGCAAGCGAAGGCGAGTCCGCGCCATGAGCAGCGAAGATGTGCAGGGACCCTATCCCGCGAGTGTGAATCGGCTCATTCAAGCGTTCGGACAACTTCCCGGGATTGGTCGCCGCACGGCGGAGCGGCTGGCATTCTGGGTGCTGAAGGCGGAGGACGCTCAGGCCATGTCGATTGCCGATGCGATCGCCGCTGTCAAGCGCACCGTTCGCCACTGTCCCGTGTGCTGGAATCCGGCCGACACCGCACCCTGCCACATCTGCTCCGATCCGCGCCGCGACGCGGGAATCGTGATGGTGGTGGAACAGCCGAAGGACCTGATCAATCTGGAGCAGACGGGCATGTTCCGCGGCATCTACCACTGTCTCATGGGACGGCTCGATCCGCTCGATGGCGTCGGGCCAGAGAGCATCACCGTCGCGGATCTGCTGGCGCGCGTTCGCGAGCCCGCTCGAAATGCGCGCGGTGTTTCCGTGCGAGAAGTCGTCCTCGCGCTGAACCCGGATATGGAGGGCGATTCCACGGGGCTGCTGATCGCCGAGATGCTCGCGCCCACGGGCGTTCAAGTGACGCGGCTCGCGCGCGGCCTTCCGTCGGGATCGCAGATCGAGTTTGCCAACCGAGCGGCACTCGCGGATGCCATTGCACTCCGCCAATCGGTGTCGTGAACCCGGCGCGTGCCGCGCGGCTTTCGCGCACTTCGGAGGTAGGATTTTCGCGTGAAGTTTGAACTCTCGCAGACTCCGCAGGCGCGACTCGGGCAGCAACTCAAGATCGCGCCCCGCGTGCTGCAGTCCGTGGAAATCCTGCAGATGCCAATCGCGGCCATGGAGGAGCGCATTGCGGCGGAACTCGAGTCGAACGTCGCGCTCGAGCAGGTTGAACCAGAGGGCGAGCGCGCGGATGAGCAGGATGATCAGCCGAAGCGGCGCGAGACGCGAAGGCAGTCATCGGAAGCGGAAGGAGAGCGCCTTTCGAGCGCCGACCGCATCCGCAGTCGCATGGGCGACGATGACGACGCTGCGAAGTACCGCGAGGCTGCCCGCCGCGAGGGCGAGTTTGATCCCCGTGTGGCCGCCGTGGAGAACGCGGCGGCTTCAAGTGGCGGGCTCGAGCAGGCGCTGCTCGATCAATGGACGCTGTGCGAAGCGCCCAAGCCGATCATCGCCGCTGGCAAGGTGCTCATCGCCAACATCGATGCGCGCGGGTTTCTCGCGCGCCCCATCGAAGTCATCGTGGGTGAAACCGCCACGGAAGCGTTCGCACCGAGCGCCGAACTCTTGCAGCAGGCGCTGCAGCGGTTGCAGGAGTTTCTCGAGCCCGCCGGGCTTGCGGCGCGCGATCTGCCCGAGAGTTTGCAGTTGCAGTTGAACGCACACGAGCGCTCTGAGAACCACGCGCCTGAAGACACGCGCTTTTCCGATGCACGGGAGTTGGTGAGCCATCACCTTCCAGATCTCGAGCGCGCGCGCATGGCCGCGATCCGTCAGCGACGCGGTTGGAGCGTGGAGCGACTGGAGGCCGCGCTCGCGTGCCTGCGCAGATGCGATCCCGCGCCCGGGCGCACGCTCGCGAGCGAGCCCGCGGCGCTTCTTCGGCCTGATGTGATCATCGATCACGACCCAGCGACCGATCAGTTTTCCGTGCGCCTCGCGAGCGGGCTGGTGCCGAATCTTCGGGTGAGTGAGGAGTACCTCCGCCTCTCGAAGGACCGCCGTACGGATGCGGCAACTCGCACGATGCTCAAGGATGGCATTCGCCGCGCGCGGTGGTTCATCGATGCGGTCGAGCAGCGCGGCGCCACGCTCCTGCGTGTTGTGCAAGAGGTGATTGCGCGACAACGCGAGTGGATCGAAGTGGGCGGTGCAACGCTCAAGCCGATGCCGATGATCGAGGTGGCGCGATCGCTGCGGCTGCATGTCAGCACCATCAGTCGAACGGTCGCAGGAAAGTGGGTGGCAGCACCGCGTGGGACCTTTGAACTCCGAAAGGCGTTCACAGGTGGTACCGAGACCGATTCGGGGTCGGACATTTCTTGGACGGCCGTGCGTGGTGTCGTCGGGGAGGTCATCGCAGCCGAGGACAAGGCACATCCGCTCTCCGATGATGCGGTGGTGAGCGCGTTGAAGGCGCGCGGCATTCCGCTGGCTCGGCGGACCGTGGTGAAGTATCGGGATCAGTTGGGCATCCCGACCGCTCGAGTTCGCAGGCGTGAGCAGAACTGATGCGCTGCAAGAGTTGCGGGTATCGACTTTGGAACGCGGTCCCAGGTGGCTGTAGCGAGTGTGGTACCCCGTGGCGTTTCGAGGATTTTCAATTCGTCCCTGGGCTGGTGCAGTTCTGCTGCAACACGTGCAGTCGCGCATACATCGGAACGGACGAGGCGGGGCTGCCGCTGCCACGATCATTCGTCTGCAGCGGCTGCGGCAGCGATGTCGACTTGAGCAGGATGCGGGCGTTGCCTGCTCCCGGCATGAACGACGCAGCTGTCATGGTGATTGAACATCCGTGGAGTCATCGAAAGCGATTTGGCCGTTGGCGCGCGTTCTGGATGACGGTGGGGCAGTCGCTTGGAAATCCTCGTCGGCTCGTCACATCGCTGCCGCAACGGCCCAGCCTCCTCGGCGCACTCTGGTTTGCGGTGCTTGCCGTCTTCATCCCCACGTCCATCGCCGTCGCGCCTCTCTTCATCATTCCATTTGGAATGATGCCGCTGCGAGGCAGTGTCATGCAGACACAGCAGTGGCTCTCCGCAGTGGGCGGGTTTCTGTTGATATTGGTCCTGTCAGCACTGACCATCCTGCTGGCCGCAGCAATATCTGCCCTGTTCACACATCTGCTGTTGCGATGGACAGGTGGAGTCAAGCGGTCGCTGCGCTGGACACTCTGCACGAGCCTCTACTGCCTCGGACCATTTGTCTGCAGTGCACTCCCGTGCTGTGGCGTCTATCTCACCTTGGTGGCCATGCCATGGTCGTACATTTCATTCATCATTGCAACGATGGAACTGCACAAGACTGGAGCACTCCGTGCGACCTTTGTGGTACTGGCACCGCCCATCGGTAGCAACCTGATCGCCGGCGCGCTGGTGCTTTGGCTCTTCGGAGGGCCGTAGTTGGCGCCGTCGCCGATCATCACACGGCGATCCGCTCCCACTTCGACGATCGGAATCGGGCAAGGAAGAGAAGCCCACGGAGGCACAGTTCCGCGCACAGCGCGATCCAGATCCCTGTCAGTCCCCAGTCCATCCACAGTCCAAGCGCGTACGCGAGCGGCATGCGAACCCCGTAGCAACTGATCACCGTAATCCAGAAGCACGCCGCCGTATCGCCAACGCCGCGCAGCCCGTTTCGAATCACCATCGCCATCGCGAAAAACACCTGAATGATGCCGCAGGCCAGCAGCAGGCGGGGCACTTCGCGCAGATGCACTTCCTCACGGCTGATGATGCGCGTCAGGGATTCGCCGCATGTCATGAAGACGATGCCAAGCAGACCCATGATGATGCAGCCAACGAGTGTGCATGCGGCGATGGCCTTCCGAGCCTGCGCTCTGTTTCCCGCACCGAGGTACTGACCTGCGAGCGCACCCGCGGCAATGCCCATGGCAAACCCAGGGAGAAAGGAGAACGACTCCCACTGCACGGCGATCATGTGGGCACCGATGAGACCGTCGGAGGGTTCGCCGCGTGCCGCACGCTTGGCGGCGATCATGCCGATGAACACCATCACCGCCAGATTCACCGCCCACAATGCGATGCCCTCGGCAAAGTTTGGGATGCCGATGCGTGCGATGCGCCAAGTCATCGCAGAGGTCGGTCGCAGATCACTTGCCTTTGGATGGAAGTCGCGCGCTCCTCGCCGTAGCGCCAACAGCGTGAGTGCGGCACCGACGAGATAGGAGAGTGCCGTCCCAGCCGCGATGCCGATGACGCCCCAGCGTGCACCATCGATACCCAGCACATTGGGCAGCGTGAACAGCGGCGTGTCGTACTGTGCGCCTGACAGCACCCACGACAGCGATGCGTTCACAATGTTGACAGCGACCGCGATGGCGGCAGGAGTCCAGGTGTCACCTGCGCCATGCAGGCACATCGAGCCAACAGTCATGAGCCCTGTCAAAGGCATGGCGACTGCCAGGATGCGGCAGTACTGAACGCAGAAGAGTTCCGCATCGCCTTGCAGTCCCGCGACACGCGCGAGCGGCACCACCGCAAACCACAACAGCACGCCCACGAGTGCGCCCCACGCAAGGCTCAGCGTCAACGCCTGCCCGCATGCAGACTCACTGTCGCGCGTGTTGCCCGAACCCATTCCACGCGCAATGATCGCCTGCGCGCCCACTCCGAGCCCCGCCATCGCGATGCCGATGAACCAACCGACATACGAGCCAATGCCGATGCCGTCGAGCGCAGGCAGCACCGTCGATCCCGGCAGACTGCCTGCGATCACCTTGTCCACAAGCCCGACGCACGCGGTCACCAACTGCTGCAGCAGCACGGGGATCGCAAGCGTCCAAATCGCCGCCCACATGGTCTTCCCGGCAAGTTTGCCACTCGCGATGCGACCATCGAGCGTCGACTCGGCTTCCTCCACTGCGAGCAGCGTGTGCGGAGGATCGTCGGGGCCGACTGCAGTCAGCGAATCGCTCGGGTCAGCGCGGCGTGGGTGCATCCGAGACTGCTGCGGGCGGCGCGGTGCCCGTGGGATAGGTGCTGCGCGCGCCCGCATCTGCAAGCCCGCGCGGAAGTGCGGGGGACTCCCAGCGCGGAATGTCCCAGAAAACCACATAGTCCCAGAAGACCAGGTGTCGCTGGAACGTTGGGAAGAGATAGGGTGGCTGCGCGATGAAGCGCTTCGACTCCGGCGTCATGGCGTACCAGCCGAGCCATCGAACCTTGTCGAGGCCAAAGTCAACGCCAGTGATCTGCGTCAGGCTGTCACGCGCCGCGACATTCACCGACAGCTCGCTCTGATCCAGTGCCGCACAAAGTGCCTGAAAGACATCATCCTGCGCATACTGCCCAAGTCCGATGGCCAACTCCACGCGCGTCTCGGGCTCTTCCGTTTCATCCTGAAGGCGTCGCCACATCGTCTCCACGACGATCGGATCCCTGTTGTGAAGCCGCTGCAGCCCGATCGCAGAGGCAAGACGGACCTTCGGGAACGGACTGCCACCCTTGCCGGCCTGCGCCGTCCCGGATCCGTCCTCCGCGGCAGGCGCCAACTTCTCCGCGAGCAGCAGAGCATCCGCCGGATCGCCGAATCGCGACAGAGCGGTGATCGCAGCCGCCTGCACGAGGGGATCTTTGATGTCCTTCGTGTAGAAGCGGTACAGCTTCACATACGGCGCAGCACCGCCGAACGCAGATGTCCCGAGGAGCACCGTGCCGCGGCGCATGTTCTCCGAGTCCGTGGTGTCGACGGCCCACTGCGCCGCCTCTTGCGGTGACGGTGGCGCCAGTTTCTCGCCGATCGACTGAAAGTCCGAACCGATCGTGTCGCAGCCGCCGATGGCAAGCATCATCGCTGCGAGAATGGCTGCGGTACGACGCATCGGATCAGCTGCCAGGTGTCGGCTTCCCGCAGTCGAATGTCACTGGAACGAAGCAGAGGAACGTCAGCTCCTGCGGGCCCGCGTTCACGAACTGATGCATCTTGTTGGGTTCGATGAGCAGCACATCACCCGCCGCGCAGTCGTGAAATGCGCCGTCGTACTCCACGCGCGCCGTTCCACCCATGATCATCACCTCATGCTCGTAGTTGTGTTGATGGCGCGGCGTGTGGCCACCCGGCGAGACCGTGTAGTGCCGCATCGCGAATGTCGGCGCACCGTCCTTGCGCCCCACAAGCAGCCGCATCGCCACACCCTGCACGCCTGGCATGTCGACAGGGGTCGGGTGCACTTCCTCCACGCGCCTCTTCAGCATGGGAAAAGGGTAGCGGCTATGTTCCCGCGCGTGGCGACGCTGCGCATCCAAGGATTTCCGCTCGGTGATTGGCAGACCAACAGCTATCTCGTGTGGATCGAGCAGCAGGGACGAAGGCCTGCGTGGATCGTGGATGTCGGCGATCGCCCCGCCGCGCTCATCGATGCGGTACGCAGAAGTGGCGCTGAAGTGGAGGCGATCCTCTTCACGCACGCACACCTCGATCACATCATGGGTCTGCCTGAAGTGCTGCGCGAACTTGGCGATCTGCCGCGCTTCGCGCACGCGGTCGAGCATCCGTGGTTCACTGATCCGCTTTTCAATCTGTCGGCGCTTGCTGATGTTCCTCCCGTGTCCGTGGCACAGCCCACGGGAACGCTCGCGGAGGGCGAGACGCTGAAACTCGGTCCGACGAACTGGCGCGTGATGCACACGCCAGGACACAGCCCAGGGTCCATCTCACTCATCTGCGACGAAGCGGCGGTGGCGATCGTGGGCGACACGCTCTTCGCGGGGTCGGTGGGCCGCAGCGACTTTCCCACGAGCGATCCGCGCCAACTCGACGCGTCACTCGCGCGGCTCATGGGACTCGAAGACCGTTTCGTCGTCCATCCGGGGCACGGTCCATCAACCACCATTGCTGCCGAGCGGCGCAGCAATCCCTTCCTTCGCTGAACGCGCCTCGCACCACGCGGACATGCGCGTGGCGAGCACATCGAGGGGCAGGGGACCCGCGCCGAGCAGATGGTCATGGAACGCCCGCACATCAAATGCCGCGCCGAGACGCCGCTCACACTCGCCGCGGATACGGCGGATTTCCAGTTCGCCGATCTTGTACGCGCATGCTTGCCCAGGCCACGCGATGTAACGATCCACCTCGCGCTCGATGTTCAGCATCGACAGCGCGGTGTTGGCTGCCATGAAGCGAATCGCATCGGCGCGCGACATTCCCTGCGCATGAATGCCGGTGTCCACCACCAATCGGCAGGCACGCCACATCTCGTAGAGCAGCCTTCCAAAGTCGTCGTACGGATCCTCGAAGAGCCCCATCGGAATCCCCAGCCGCTCCGCGTACAGCGCCCACCCTTCCGTGAACGCCGTCGCATCGATGTCGCGCCTGAACTCGCGCAGCCCCGCGACCTCTCGCGCGAGTGCGATCTGCAAGTGGTGCCCAGGCACCGCCTCGTGCAGCGAGAGCGGGATCATCTCGTAGATCGGCCGCTGATCGAGCGCATAGGTGTTCGCATAGAACCACCCTGGCAGTCCTGCCTCCATGCTGCCCGGCTGGTAGTACGCAGTGGTCTGCGACGGTGCCATGAACCGCGGAATCTCTCGAACGCCGTAGGGCAGCCGCGGCAGCACACCAAAGTACTCGGGCAGTTTCGCATCGATGCGCTTGCAGATGGCGCGGTAGCCATCGAGCAGCTCCGCCGCGCTGCGGTGGTAGAAGCGCGGATCGCCCCGCAGATACGCGATGAACTGCGCGAGGCGTTCATCGGGTGGCAGCGCCGCGTGCGAGGGATCGGCGGAGTACCAATCGGTGCGCGCGATCACCTGCAGCATCTCGCCGCGAATGCGCGCCACTTCCTTCAGGCCGATCTCGTGGATCTCCTGCGCGCTCTTCGCCGTCGTGGTGAAACGGCGGAGTTCGAACTCGTAGAACGCCTGCCCCATCGGCTGATCGCGCGCGCTCACGGATGTTGGCGCCGCAGGGATGTAGTCGGACTTCAGCCAGAGCAGCATCTCCCCAAGCGCGAGGAGCGCATCAAGGCGCGACTGTTCCGCCATCGCACGCAGTTCCGTCTGACGCGCGGCAGGGATCGAATCGGGCATCGTGTTCAGTGGCGCCATCATCGGATCGAGATTGCCCGCGAGTACCAACTCGAACTGTGTGGTCGTTCCATCCAGAACCACGGCAGGGGGCACGAGCCGCTCGGCAAGGCCCTCGACCATCATGGCTTGCGTATCGCGCACAGCCGAGGGCAGCCGCGTCATGCGCTTCACATAATTCTCCCAGTCTTCGGGTGCGCGCAGCGGAACGCCCTCGGCAAACTGCGGCAGATCCTGCTGCGGACCGCCACGCTGACCGACGGGCATCATCCAGCGCTTGAACGCAAAGCCGGCGAACTCCTGCCGAAGTTCGCGCATGAACAGCGCGTAGTCGAGTTGGTCGCCACCCGTCAGCGCGGCGGCGTTGATCGCCTCGCCGCGCTCGATGAAGTAACCGATGTCGTTGTGCCGAAGCATCGCGCCGCGCAGGCCGGGCTCCGTGATGCGGTCTGGCTGCGTCGGTCTTCCCCGAGCGATCGCGTATTCAGGGAACGACAGGTCGCGCCAGCGTTGGTGTTCCTGCACCAGATCCTCGAATGCAGCGGCAGCCGCAGCTGTCGCTGCAGGCGGTGGATCATCTGCAGCGACGACTCCGCAAACGATCAGCAGCGCGCACGCCATCGCGCCGCTCCACACTCGAATCCGCACACGGGCGCACGCCGTTCGCCTTGCCGCGCACACTTCCTGCATCCATGCACGGTACCCCACCAACACGGCACACGCGCCCGAGCCGTCGCAGGCGCAGGGCTATACTCGCCGCCCCCCGTGAGCGCTGTCATCCCAACACCTACGGAACAGGGGTACTCGCCCCCTTCAGTGCGGCAGTTCGCGGTGTTTCTTGACAACAAGGTCGGCAAGCTGCTCGAGCTGCTGAAGCTGTTCGATGACGAGTCTTCCGTGTCGATTGCGGCGCTCAGCGTGATGGATTCGAGCGATTACGCGGTGGTTCGCATGATCTTTTCCAACGCCGACGCTGCTCGACACGCGCTCCGTAAGCACAACTACACCTTCAGTGAACTCGATCTCATTGTGGTGCAGATTGGACAAGGTCAATCACTGACGAAACTGTGTCTCTACCTGCTCGGTGCAGAGCTGAACATTCGCTTTGTGTACCCAGTGCTGCTTCGCGCCTCAGGCGAGCCATGCGTCGCGCTCGCGGTCGACGACTGCTACCTCGCAGGACAGATTCTGCTTCGCAAGCGATTCACGCTGCTTGGCGAAGAGGATCTCGGCTGACGCCTTTCGTTCGCGTGGCGGACCGCTTTTGCAATCAACCAGCTGTTGGCTTGGGATTGTTGCCCTGATCGTCGTAGCTGTAGACCGATCCATCCTGCTCCGCGTCACACTGCTTGTGATGGCCATCGCAGAAGGGGAACTTTTGCGACAGTCCGCAGGCGCAGATCCAAACGGGCTTGTCCGATGGTTCAACTTTGATCGGTCGGTTTGCACTGATGCGAACGATGCGCGTCATGATGGGATCTCCTGTGGGTGGCGGACCTTCACTCAAACGCGGACGGGTTCGCCGCGCGCGAGCGATCGCTGCGAGTCGATTTGTGGCGCGTTCACCGGCGCCGCTTCAACGGTCGCCGAAGTCTTGGAAGTCTCCCAGACGCGGACAGCACGAAGATGCAGCCCGCGCGCCCGAAGCGGATTCTCCAGCAGCGAGAAGAAGACCATCGCAATGTTCTCCACAGATGGATTCCGCTCGGCAAACTCTGGGCAATCCAGATTGAGGTTGCGATGGTCGAACCGCTCGATCACACGACGGCATACTTCCTCCTCGAGCACGGCCATCGACGGGGGATTCGTGACATCGGCAGAAACGGAGACTTCGAGGCGGTAGTTGTGTCCATGCCCGTGAGGCCAGTTGCACTTTCCAAACTGCGCACGGTTCGCCTCTTCGCTGAGCGATGCGTCATGCATTCGGTGAGATGCGGCGAACTCGAAGGTGGATGTCACGGTCGTCTGCGTGGGCATGTCCTGTCTCCACACCACCTGATGAAAAGGGGTGATCCTCCATTGAAGCATGTCGATCGGTTTTCCGAGCACTGATCCGATACCGCGCGAAAGTTCGTGGATCAGCACAACGGGCTGTGCGGACCCAGCATCTTCGCGGACAAAGAGAGCTGCCCGAAGGATACGGATTGCCGCGGTTCGAACTGCCAAGTCAATGTCAGCCAAAGTCGCGACGCAACCATAGTTGCGCCGAGGATCGCCGCGCAGGGAAACCGTCAATTCGAACCACGCGCCGAGGCGATCGGGGCATGGATACGAGGCAAATGAGTTGCCCTTGTACGGAGTGTCGATCGCCGAGTCGCGCGCCACAAAGATCCGAACCGCGCGGGTCAGCACCGCAGTTCCCGACGTTGTTTCGGAAAATCGGGTGGCCCGCTCATCTGTCCCTGCACACTCTTCCATTCTTGTATGGAAATGAGAATAGTGTCGATCCACGACTTGACCAAGCCCTGTTCGAGGGTTAGAGTTTGATGCATTACCAAGCCCCCGGAAGGGCTCGGCGTGAGGCTTGCCTCCGCCGGGCCTTTTTATCTTTCTCCTGCGTTTACGCTGTGATTCGTATGGCGCTCCGACAACTCATTTGCTGCTGCAACGCCGTTGTGCGCGGTGGGGCTCTCGCGGCGTTCGTCAGTGGGCTGGTCTGCGCGTGTGCAGCGCCACACATTGCGCCTGTGCTTCCGCAGGCTGCCGCTCGAGTGCAGATGGCGGACGGTCTCTCGGCGGACCGCGCGCGAGGCGAGGTCGTGGTCGATGCGCGGATCGCCACGCGTGAAGGGTGGCTTGAGCAACTGGTCTGCAAGAGTGGAACGCGCGAACATGAGTCGCTGCTCGCCGTGGCGGTGCAGCCATCGCTCATTCACGCGGCGCTGCTGTTCGTGGGCGCGCAGCCAGGCGCGCCAGGCGCGTGGCGCGAAGAGCAGGACGAGGGCGGCGCGTGGCGCATCGCGTACACAAGTCCAACTGGAACGCCCGTGGAAGTGTTCGCACGCGTTCGCAGCGATTCGGGCGAGCGCGACGACCCGCTGTGCGAGTGGATTCGCGGCGCGCGCGAAGAGGGAGGCAAAATCGTTGAACAGCGTTTCCCCTGCGATGCTTTCGTCTTTGCGGGTTCGCATGTGCGTCCGAATCCGCCGTCGCTCGGATCGGGCGAGCACTATGTGGCGGACTTCACGGGTTCGATCGTTGGGCTCGTCACCTTTGGCGATGAGATGATCGCCTTCCGTGAAGTGATCCCTGACCGAGTCGATCTCGCACCGGCGGTGTGGACGGCGAACACCGCGCGCATCCCCCCCGAAGGCAGCACGGTGCAACTCGTGATCCGCACTTCCAAGCCACGAGCGCAGTAGGATCGCTCGGGTGCACGGCGAGCATGCAGCACAGCTGCGCGGCATCTGCAGGCGCTATTGCCATCCCGATGGCACGGTGATGGTCGATGCGCTGCGCGGCGTGGATCTCGACATTCCTCGCGGGCAGTACCTCGCCATCATGGGCGCATCCGGTTCGGGCAAGAGCACGCTGATGAACATACTTGGTTGCCTCGATCGACCGACGGCGGGTCAGTACCTGCTCGACGGCGATGATGTCGCGAAACTCAGCGATGAGCAGCTCTCGCTCGTGCGGGGCAGGCGCATCGGATTCGTGTTTCAAGCGTTCAACCTGATCCCCGAACTGAGCGTGCTCGAAAATGTGGAGGTGCCGCTGTTCTATCAGGGGCTCGACCGCGCCGCGCGTCGCGCACGCGCGCAGGAAAAGATCGAAATCGTCGGTCTTTCGTCGCGCATGACGCACAGACCCTCCGAGCTCTCGGGCGGTCAGCAACAGCGCGCCGCGATTGCGCGCGCGCTCGTATCCGATCCGTCGATCATCATGGCGGACGAACCCACGGGCAACCTCGACTCCGCCACCGGCGAGGCGATCCTTGGCGTACTCGATCGCCTGCATGCGCAAGGGCTCACCATCGTGCTTGTCACGCATGATGATCGAATCGCCGAACGATCGCAGCGAGTGATTCGTCTCATGGATGGTGAGGTGGTCTCGGATCTCTCGGGCGGGCGCGGCACCATGGCCATGCGGCATGCCGCGAACGCACCCGCACCCACCGAGGGCGGGGCGTGAGCATGCGCATTCTCGGCATCGACCCAGGGTTGCAGCGAACGGGCTACGGCTGCGTGGACTGTGGACGCGCCGGCAGAGTGCAGGTGGTCGAAGCGGGCATCCTTCGATTGCAGGCGCGTGCGACGGTGGCGGCGCGATTGGTGGCGCTCGAGCGCGATCTCACGGAACTCATCGCGGAACTGCGACCGCATCGAGTGGCGGTCGAGCAGGTCTTCGTGCATGCCAAGCATGTGCGCACTGCGGTCATCATGGCGCATGCGCGCGGCGTGATCCTGCTTGCTGCGGCGCGAGCGGACATTCCCATCAGCGAGATCGCGCCCACAACGGTGAAGTCCTCGCTCACCGGGAACGGCCACGCGACGAAGCGGCAGATGCAGTTGGCGATCGCCGCGCGCTGTGGGCTCGCGAAGCCGCCGTCGCCCGCGGATGTCGCCGATGCGCTCGCCGTGGCGCTCGCCGACGCGAACCGTCAGCGCTGACGCCGCGCAGCTACGCTCCGCGCCGCCGATGGAACCCGTTCGCCTGCATACGCGCCGCATCTTCGGTGACCAACTCACGCCCGTGCTCGCGTACCGCCGCCTTGTCGCGCCGGACCAGCGCAGCGCCCCGAGCTTCCTCTTCGAGTCGGTGGATCAGGGTGGTGCGGTCGGGAGGTACTCGATGCTTGGGGCACAGCCCGTCATTGAAGTCATCGCTCGCGGCAACGCCGTGACGGTGCGCGAGCATTCGCCGACCGGTACTCGCGAAACCAGTTCCCACTCCGACGATCCGTTCCGCTGCGTGCGTGAGGCGGCACAGTGGTCTGGTGTCGAGCCGATCGGCGAACTGCCGCCGTGCTTCTGCGGCGGGTGGGTCGGCATGGTCGGCTTCGATGCCGTGCGCTGGCTGGAACCCGCGAAGTTGCCATTCACGCGCGCCCCGCGCGACGACCGCGGGCTGCCCGACATGCATGTGGCGCTCTACCGCGATGTCGTCATCTTTGATCACGCCACAAAGATCGTGCATCTTGTGTGTGCGCAGTTACCGAGCGAGGCGCGCAGCGGTTCGTCGGCGCTCGACGCGCTTGAAGCACGACTCACTCTGCCGATGCCGCCGCTCGCCAATGGGCGCGTTGATCTCGATGTCGCCGCGCGACCGCGCGTTGCGGGCACGAGCGTCACCGAGCGGAGCGCCTTCGAAGCATCCGTTCGGCGTGCGGTCGAGTACATCGCGGCGGGGGATGCGTTCCAGGTCGTTCTCAGCCAACGGTTCGTGCGCAGCAGCGGTGCGGATCCGTTCGATGTCTACCGCGCGCTTCGTGTGGTCAACCCCAGTCCTTACCAGGTGTATCTGCAGGCGCAGGGCTGCATCTTGGTGGCGGCGAGCCCCGAGATTCTCTGCCGCACGCGTGGACGGGATGTCGTCAGCCGCCCACTTGCGGGAACGCGCCGCCGCGGGCGCACGCATGACGAAGATGCGGCGCTCGCGCGAGAACTTCTCGCCGACGAGAAGGAGCGCGCGGAGCACACAATGCTTGTTGACCTTGCGCGCAACGATCTCGGGCGCGTGAGCGATGCGGGAACGGTGCAGGTCGTGCGATCCATGGAGATTGAACGCTTCTCGCATGTGATGCACATTTCATCGACGGTGACTGGTCGTCTGCGGGCAGAGGTCGACGGGTGGGACGCGCTTCGCGCCGCGCTGCCCGTTGGCACTGTCAGCGGCGCGCCGAAGGTGCGCGCGATCGAGATCATCGATGAACTTGAACCTGTACGGCGGGGACCGTACGCGGGCGGGATCGGTGGCATCGGTTGGTCGGGCGATGTCGACATGGCGATCGCGCTTCGCATGATGGTGGTTCCCGTGCCGCCGGAAGCGGACCGCGCGCCAACGGGCTCCGTGCAGTGGCAGTACCACCTGCAGGCAGGTGCGGGAGTGGTTCTCGATAGCGATGCGGCGCGCGAGTGGGAGGAGACTGCGAACAAGGCTGCGGCGCTTGCACGCGCGGTCGATCTTGCGGAGAACGCGTGGTCTGCGCGAGCCGCGCGGTAGAGAGCGCGCGCTCAGGTCTCCTCGTCGGCAAGCGGAATCGGATCATCGTCGTCATCGCCGCGGCGCTTTGGGGCGCGTTCGGAGCGCGGGTGCTCCGGCGGTCGCACGGGCCGTTCCATCTGCTGCTGAAGAACGGCGCGAGCGAGCGCATCGTCGCGGTCACGGGCCGCTGCTCGTCGTCGAGCGCGTTCGCCTTCGCGCACGGCCGATGCGGCATCCTCGAGAATCTCGCGCGTCAGGATCAGCGATGCGATACCCGCAAGGCAGCCGCCGACAAAGAGGATCACCGCACCCACCGCCACCCATTCAAACTGTGGCGGCAACTTGGGTAGTAAGTTCATCAGCAGCAGCGGCTGAACGAGCGCCGCAGACGCGAGCGAAACGGCAGTCACCAGCCCAAGATGCTTCGACGGTTCGCGCTCGCCTTCACCCATGATCAGCCGCAAGCCGATCTGGGCGGCGGCGAGATTGGCAAGGGCAATCAGTGCGGCCCATGCGCACTGCAGCAGCACAAGCAGCCACTCGAAGAATGCAGGCGCTTGCGCGAAGGACACAAGCACCAGCAAGAACCCACCCGCAGCAGCAACAGCCAACTCGGCACGCGCAAGCAGCCACCACCGCTCCGCCCACTCGCTCGACGCCTCCCAAACACGGCCCTTCTCCTGCCGCAGTTGCCAGATCGTCAGGCATCGCGCTGCACTGCCGATAGCGAGCAGCAGCCAGAGCAGCGTTCCAGGTCCCGGCAGTCCGACACAACCGAGCCACAGCGGGAGCGTCCAGAGCAGATTGCGGCGGGCGCGGTCGAGAGCGAGTACCGACTGTCCAACAACCGAGTCGCTTTCCTGATCCGGACTGGCCAAAGTGCTTGACCGCTGCGACCGCACGATCGATGCGCGCGAAACCGTGCGGCCGCATTCGGGGCAGTTCGGTGCGCTGCTGCCACGCAGGTCGTACCCGCAGTCTGGGCAGGGCACGGGTTCATCGTGGATCACTTGGCTAGGCATGGAAGGGGGGCGAACCGGTCCGAGTCCGACAATCGCACGGATTTCCGTTGTCTCCGTTTGAACTGTCGCGTGGGAATCAGACTATAACTAGCGAGCGAGGCGCGCTTCGCCCGTTCAATCCAATGATGGAACACTCCACGATCACCTCTGCCCACAGCCGCACACTGCCACGAGCGAGGCGAATGCAGTTGGCAGTCCTCGCCTCGGTCGCCTCGCTGGTATCGATTGCGTCAGCGAGTCCCGCAAGCTTCGGCGAAGGTGAGTCGGGCGTCGCCGCATGGAGCGACCGCGTGTGGTCTGCGGCGAAGGCGGACGATCTGGCGCATGTTCATGAACTGCTTGCAACACCGCCGACAGGCGACGCGGCGGCGCTGCAGGCGCTGCGCACCTCGGTCTCGCAGCGCAATGCGCATGTCATCGAGCAGGAGAATGCGCGCGTCAAGGAACTCGAGCGGCGCACGAAGGATCTGGCAACAGCGAGTGCCGCCGCGGATGTCACGCTGGCCCTGCTGCACGCGGTCAACATCAAGTATCTGATGCCGACCGAGCAGTGGCAGTCGTGGCTCAGTGGGCCTGATGGTGCTGCGCTCGAGCGGCTCGCACGCAGCACCCTCGACAGCGCGCAGCGCGACGGCGACCTGTTGCTCGCGCAGGAGATCCTCTTCCGACTGAAGGCACTGCACGATGGGGCGGACACCGATCGCTACAAGGAAATCGACGGCGAACTCGATGCGTTCAACAGGAAGGTCACGCTCGTCGCCGAGTTCGCGCCGCGCGAGCTGTACCGCCTACGCAAACTGCAGAACAAGCGGCTCGAAGCAGCGGCGAAGGCCGAAGGCAAGCCGATCATGCGCGAACGCGAGGAGGAGCAGGAGCCAGAGTTCAATGAGCTCTTCGCAGACGATTGGAAGGAACGCCTGCGCGGCATCACGCCGAAACTCGTGCTGATGGGTCTGCGGCAGGCGGCAAGCGAGCATGTCACGAACGCGGGCTGGGCACCACTCATTGACGGCGGACTTGACTCGGTGGAACTGATGCTCGATACACCGCAACTGGTGGAGAACTTCAAGGGTCTCGGCGATCCGGCAAAGGTCGCTGTGATGAAGGCATTCGTCGCTCGCGAGCGCGAGGCGCTCGCGGCGCGCGAGCCAGGCACGCGTGTCGGCCCCTCGGATTTCCAGCGCGTGCTCAAGGAGATCTTCACGCGCAACGATGAGACCGTTCAGCTGCCGCGCGAAGTGATTCTGCGAGAGTTCGGCGAAGGAGCCACGACGCAACTGTCGAAGCAGTACGAGGACGACTACTCGGAGATCATCTGGCCCGACGGCCTTCGCAGGTTCCGCCAGGGCATCGAGGGCAACTTCGTTGGGGTCGGCATTCTCATTCGTCACAACGACAAGCGCGAGTTGATGATCGTGAACCCCCTCGAGGGTTCGCCCGCCTCCCGCGCGGGCATCCGTCCGGGTGATCGCATCACCGCAGTGGATGGACAGTCCACCGTTGGGTGGACGCTCAACCGCGCAGTCGACACGATCACGGGTCCCGTCGGCAAGCCCGTCACCCTCACGGTCGCGCGTGAAGGCACGCCGGACCCGCTGGATTTCAAGTTGCGACGCGCGAGCATCAAGATGCGTTCCGTGAACGGCTGGTGGAAGGAGTCGCTGGATGAACGCGGGCTGCCGCAGTGGGACTGGTGGATCGATCCCGACAGCGGCATCGGCTACATCCGCCTCACATCGTTCAACGAAGACTCGCTCGATGACTTCATGGACTCGATCCGTGAGATGCGAAAGGGCGGTCGCCTGAACGGCATCGTGCTTGACCTTCGCGGCAATCCCGGCGGTCTGCTGAAGTCCGCTGTGGCATTCGTCAACCTCTTCGTGCCCGAAGGCGAGATCGTGTCGGTCCAAGACCGCGATGGCAACATCCTCAACACATTCAGCGCCGAGCGTTCGCGCGCTGCGCTCGTGGGGCTGCCGCTGGTGGTGCTCATCAACGGTTCATCCGCGAGCGCGAGCGAAATCGTGGCGGGCAGCCTGCAGGCGCACGGCGCTGCGGTCGTGGTGGGCGAGCGCACATTCGGCAAGGGCAGCGTTCAGACCGTGCAGCCGCTGCAGGACGGCGAGAACGAAGCAGCCGTGAAGGTGACGGTGCAGTACTACCTCATCCCAACCGACACAGGCGGGCGCCGACTCGTTCACCGACGATCACAGAGCACCGACTGGGGGGTGAACCCTGATCTGCTCGTGAAACTCACCCCCTCGCAGATGGAGGACAGTGGTGAGATGCGACTCGCGGCCGACCGTATCGATGAAGCGGAGTGGAACCGTCACGGCGCGGACTTGCGTCCCGTCATCGGCAACTTGCTGCTGAAGGGGATCGATCCGCAGTTGGAAACGGCGCTCATGGTGTTGCAGGCGCGGGTCGCAGGCGAAGCGGAACGCGCGCAGATTGCGAAGTCCACAAAGGGCAAGGCAACGAGCGGCAGCAAGCCACAACCGCAGTAATCGGACTGCAAGCGCGCCACGCAGTGTGGAGGCTTGTCGCAGTAGGTCGCAGCCCCTATAACAGAGGGGCTCCAGACCTCTCTCATGGCCTCCGCTCCGCAAGCCTCTGTCGATGTGAAGTCAGTCGGCCCGACTGAAGCTTCACCGCCCCCTCCGCGCCCCAATGTGCCGCGCCCCGAAGTGCCCTTCGACACGGCACGCGGCTGGCTCCGCGAGATGATGCTGATCCGTGAGTTCGAACTGCGCTGCATGCAGGCGTATCAGGACAAGAAGATCGGCGGGTTCTGCCATGTGTACATCGGACAGGAAGCGGTCGCAGTCGGCTGCGTTGCGGCGGTGGAGAAGCGCGATCCGATCGTGACGGCGTACAGGGATCACGGGCACGCCCTCGCGCGCGGCATGGATCCGCGCCACTGCATGGCGGAGATGTTCGGTCGCGTCACGGGATGCGCGAAGGGCAAGGGCGGTTCGATGCACATGTTCGACCGCGCCAACAATCTTTTCGGCGGTCATGGCATCGTGGGCGCGCAGATCCCGCTTGGAGTTGGACTCGCGTTCGGCACGAAGTACGAAGACGAAGTGATAAACGGCGGCAAGTCCTCGCGGGTCACGCTGGCGTTTCTCGGGGATGGTGCGCTCAATCAGGGCTCCGTGCATGAAGCGATGAACCTGGCAGGGCTCTTCGACTTGCCCGTGATCATCATCTGCGAGAACAATGGCTACTCCATGGGAACCCACATCGTGCGCGGCACCACGATGGGGCACGACATCAGCAGCAAGGCAAGCGCCTACGGCATGGAAGGCATCGCGATCGACGGCATGGATGTGCTCGAGACATACTGGGCGATGCGCGATGTGGTCGATCGGGTGCGTTCCACAAGCAGGCCAGTCTTCGTGGACATGCGCTGCTACCGATACAAGGGGCACTCCATGTCCGATCCGCGCAAGTACCGCACGCGCGAGGAAGAAGAGGCGTACGAACGCGACGATCCGATCGGTCGGCTGCGTGCGCACCTCGAAGGGCGCGGCCTGACCGAGGAGGATTTCAAGAGGATTCAGCGGGAAGTCCGCGCCACCGTGCGAACGGCGGTCGAGTGGTCCGACCAGTCGCCCGTGCCGCCCATGAGCGATCTCTACCGCGATGTGTATGTCGAGCGTTGGGGTCCGTACACGGGTTCGAGTGCGCCTGAGATGCTTGGCGGCGGCGAGAACGAGTCGCCGTTCAAGGCGATCCGTCCCGTCGACGGTGAAGGAGAGCTGCTGTGACCGCGACCATGCGCGAAATCGAGTTCCGCGATGCCGTGCGCGAGGCGATGAGTGAAGAGATGCGCCGCGATATGCGCGTGATGCTGCTGGGCGAAGAAGTTGCGCAGTACAACGGCGCGTACAAGGTCAGCCGCGGCATGCTCGATGAGTTCGGTCCGCGCCGAGTGATCGACACACCCATCAGCGAGTCGGGGTTTGCGGGCATGGCCATCGGCGCGGCGATGCTCGGACTTCGCCCCATCGTGGAGTTCATGTCCTGGTCGTTCAGCCTTGTGGCTGCTGATCCGATTCTGAACAACGCGCCCAAGATGCTCTACATGTCGGGTGGTCAGTATGGATGCCCCGTGGTCTTCCGCGGCAATGACGGCGCGGGCGGTCAACTCGGATCGACGCACTCGTGGGCGGTCGAGGGGCTCTTCTCGAATGTGCCTGGACTGAAGATGGTGATCCCATCGAACCCAGCCGACGCCAAGGGGCTCATGAAGACGGCGATCCGCGATGATGACCCAGTGTTCTTCCTCGAGAGCGAGCGGCTGCTTTCCTTGAAGGGCGATGTCCCCGAAGGTGAGTACCTCATTCCATTCGGGCAGGCGCGCGTGGCGCGTGCGGGCCGTGACTGCACGCTCGTGTCGTTCGGTCGACCCGTGCACTTCTGCCTCGAAGCCGCCGATGCGCTCGCGCGCGAGGGAATCGACTGCGAGGTGCTGGACATGCGCACCATCCGTCCGCTCGACGCGGGCGCGATCGTGCGCAGCGTTCGCCGCACGGGCGCATGCGTGGTCGTGGATCAATCGTGGAGTTTCGGATCGCCTGGGTCGGAAGTCGCTGCGCTTGTTCACCGAGAATGCTTCGACGATCTCGACAACCATGTCCACCGCGTCCACTCGGCGGATGTGCCAGCGCCGTACTCCTATGATCTCGAACAGGAGTACTTGCCCAACACGCGGCGCGTCTGTGAAGCAGTGCGCGCGTGCCTCTACCGAGCCTGACGCAACCCCATGCCCGTTCAGATCACCATGCCGCGCCTCTCCGACACGATGCAGTCGGGGACCATCGTTCGCTGGAACGTGAAGGAGGGTGACAGCGTCTCATCGGGCACCGTGGTCGCCGATGTCGAAACCGACAAGGCCACGATGGAAATGCCTGTCTACGACGACGGCGTCATCAGCAAGATCATGGTCGCGGCAGGGCAGCAGGTCCCTGTGGGAACGCCCATCGCGATCATCGCGGTCGACGGCGACGACGGTTCGGCAACTTCGAGCAGTACCGCGCCACCCCTGGTGAACGCAGCGCCCGCTGTGCAGACCTCATCGGGGATACCCGCCGCACCACCGCCGCCGCGCGCGCCAGTCGCACCCGGCGTGTCAGCCGAGCGCGTGCGCGTGTCGCCCCTCGCTCGCCGCATGGCCGAAGAACTCGGCGTCTCACTCGACTCCATCCGCGGCACTGGTCCAGGCGGCCGCATCGTGAAGCAAGACATCCTCGCCGCCGCACACCATCAGCCAAAGCCGCCCGCTCCCGCCGTGCTCGACACCAGCATGCAGCCCGCCCAGACCGCGCTGGCGATCGGCTCTGCACTCGGCGCAGGTAGCAGCGAAGTCGTCGTCAGCGGCATGCGCCAGGCGATCGCGCGCCGCCTCGTCGAAAGCAAGTCCACCATCCCGCACTACCAAGTGTCGATGCGCGTCAACATGGATCCGCTGCTCGAACTGCGCACCATGCTGAACGCACAACTCGAACCGCAGGGCGTGAAGCTCAGCGTCAATGACTTCATCGTCCGCGCCTGCGCCCTCGCCATGACCGCGCACCCGTTCTTCAACGCCTCCTGGGCGGGCGACCGCATCATCCTGCACGGCGATGTGAACGTCGGCGTCGCGGTCAGCCTTCCCGCCGAGCGCGGCGGCGGACTTGTCGTCGCAGTCCTCCCACACGCCAACCGCAAGGGTCTGCGCGACATCTCCACCGAGACGCGCGCACTCGCCGAGAAGGCGCGCACGCGCGGCCTGGGCCCGGAAGACATGGCGGGCGCCACCTTCACCATCAGCAATCTCGGCATGTTTGGCGTGGACAACTTCACCGCCATCATCAATCCACCCAACAGCGCGATCCTCGCTTGCGGCGCAGCCGTCGAGCAGCCAGTCGTGCGAAATCACCAGCTCGTGGTCGGGCACGAGATGCAGGCGACGCTCAGTCTGGATCACCGAGTGATCGATGGCGCGATGGCGGCAGAGTTCCTGCAGACCGTCAAGCACAACCTCGAGAACCCAGCGACCCTACTCGTGTGATCCGCACGCCTTCGGCGCGCATCGTCCGCGCCTTCTGCGCGCATCGTCCGCGCGCGCACTCGGCATGCACCCTGCTGGGGCTCAGACAGCTCTCGCCTGCTCCACGGACCTGCGGTCCGCGTTCGCAGGCTCGAGAACTCGCCC